>JAYTMI010000483.1:0-1645 GCA_043728625.1 Saprospiraceae bacterium
GTTTCCCATTCTTGAAAACCGAGTTCAGCGAAGCTGAAAATCATATCGTTCATTTCCGCCGTTTGGTCGTGACGTTTTTCAACTTCAGTCATGATTTCCTTTTTCAAGGCTTCCAATTTTTCAGGCGTGAAACGGGTTTGGGCAATACTTTGCTGGCTAAACGCCAATAGTAGCCCAATGAGTGCGTAGAAACTTTTCATGTGTTGTTTGATTTAAGATGAAAAAATATAAATCTTTATCGTGAAAACACTTTCTCCAACTTCACACCTGTCCATTTGTACAGAGTGATTTTATATTTTTGATTTTTGGTTTTAAAATCAACTTGACCGTTGCGTGTCACTTCTTCCATTTCAGCGACATCTTCTGTTACCAAAACATGACCGCCAATGCCGCCTTTGTCGTAAGGTAAAATATAATTTTCAGAACCATAACCCGCACCTGCCGACGAGGAGCTAACCGTTTCCATCAAGCGCACCAATTTACCCCCCTCAGTAAAAAACACCAAATTGTTGCCTTGTGCATAATCGCAAGCCCCAAAAGTCATTTCGACAGATAACACTTGTTTTACTTTATCAAAACCACCACTTTTTAAGGATAAACTCAACTCATAACCCAAATCACCGACACTTTGGAATTCGGTTTTAGCGATTTCTTTACCATTTTTAGCGGCACGGACTTGTAAGGTTACTTTATAATCTTTTTCGTTATACGAAGACATTCCGGCGAGGAAAGTGATGTCATTGCCGACTTCTTCTTCGGTTGTCTTGACAACGGTTGTCAAAATGCCACTCCATAAATAGCCCGTTTTGCCGTTTGTGGAAATGCGAAACCAAGGTGCTCTGAAACCATTTAAGGTCAAAGAATCGGTCGTTCTTTCCAAAATTGTTACTTTGGTGGCGATGGGCAATTGTGCGATAGTAGTCGCCCTTGTCGAGGGTTTATCCCTCAAATTGGCATCGCTGACAAGGACATAAGCTTCTTTTACGTCATCGTTTTCATTGAACATCAACCAGCCAGTAGCTTTATTGACTTCTTCTTGCGCTTGTGTAATAACATAAAAGAGTGCGAGAGTAATTGTAAAAAGAATCTTTTTCATATTTTCATATTTTAAATTTTTGTAAAAATAAACCTAATCACTGATTGATATGGATTTTTCATACCCCTCAGTATTAATTGCCTAAATGTTTTTTTTGTTGACACCCGAAAGGAAAGGAACAAAACGAAATTTTTCAAAAACTTGCTCTTTATAATCAGTCTCCGTCGAACGGGTGATTTTAAACATCCTTTGTCCTTCCTCACCACCAACAGGTATGACCATGAAGCCACCGATGGCTAATTGTGCTTTCAAAGCCACGGGTACTGAGGGGGCGGCTGCGGTGACGATGATGCGGTCATAAGGTTCAAATTCAGGTAACCCCCCAGAGCCATCGCGGAAAAAACAACGGATATTAGGCAAACGAAGCTCTTTTAAGAAGTTTTTTGTTTTCAAATACAATTCTTCTTGTCGTTCAACAGTATAAACTCTTGCACCTAAAAGGGACAAAATAGCGGCTTGATAGCCCGAACCTGTCCCGATTTCAAGCACTTTTTGCCTTTTTTGAACGTCTAAAAGCCGCGTCATATAAGCGACAGTGAAGGGTTGACT
>JAYTMI010000484.1:0-3089 GCA_043728625.1 Saprospiraceae bacterium
AACAGTATAAGACTTATAATAATCATAAAAATTGTTCGGTCCAAAACCTGTCAAAGGTCTATGCGTCACCATTTGAAAACCTGCTACCC
The DNA here is from genome assembly GCA_043728625.1 of Saprospiraceae bacterium. Taxonomy (GTDB): domain Bacteria; phylum Bacteroidota; class Bacteroidia; order Chitinophagales; family Saprospiraceae; genus JAAFJT01. The sequence continues at coordinate 90 of JAYTMI010000484.1, forward strand.
ACCGATAAACACGTTCCATTGTTGAAATATCCTCACCTTTTGCCGTTGCTTCCAGCAAATTATCAAAATTTTGATGCGTAATTGTTCTGTCAAAACGAGGAGCATAATCGAGGTATTTGTCATGGCTCGAAATGTAGCCAACAAAACCGATGATAGCAATAATCGCTGCGGCAACGACATAGCGGGTCAACCGATATTTCACAATGAAATAAAATGCGCCTGCACCGATTACCGCCCCATAAGCGGCTCTTGTAAATGATAATTGAATGGCTAATAAAAACAGGGATAAACCACTGATTAACAACCACTTAGTCGTTGAACGGCGCGGTCTCCATGTCAATGCAAGGACGATAAAAGGTAGGAAAGTAGCTAAAATACAGCCATAAGACACATGATTCCGAAACATCGGCTGCATGACATAATTGACATCGAGGAATGAAAAACCGACGGCTGCATGTCGAATAGTCGTTATGAGTACGGCTATACTGAGGGGTATGAAAATTGTCCAAAAGAAGCGTATAATGTCCTTTTTTTCTTTCAAAATGACACCACCTAAGAAGAAAAACGTAACGATATACCATATTTTCGCTAAAAGATATTTGACCGAAAGGAAAACATCCAACGAATTGAGCGTCGCCACAAAAGCCCAAGCCAGCGACAAAAAGATGAGTAATGTAATCGGATGTCTTAGAAAAAGTCCCCCCCTCAGTATAAAACCACTCTTTGCGACATAAAAAAAATAGACGAGCATTAAGCCCACCATAAGCGGCTCGGTCGGCAAATCAGTGCCAAAACCATTGGGGAAAGTATATTCGATTGAAAACGGTATGCACGCCAAAAGAAGGAAAAAAAGGCTTCTAAAATCAACAACTGCTACATAAGCCACAAGCAAAACAGCCGGAATTGCCGCAGGGAAAATGCTCTCAAAGCCAACGGCTGCAAGCAAACTTACGACGGTTACGGCTGCATAAGCTGTAAAAATGCCTTTGTTGTCAATCGTCATTCGTTATTTTTCTTGGTAAAGCCAATGGCTGTTTTTTTACGAGCTTTTGTAGAACCGTTTGCAGAGGCTGATTTGATTTCATTCCAATTGACTTCGCGGTAATTGTCCATCAATAAAGCACCGATTAGGCTTAAAACAAAGACAATTAAGGTGGCACTGATGACCAAAATGGAACGTTTCGGACGTGATTTAACGACAGGAATAGCAGCCGTCTCAAAGAGTTTCAAGGCTTGGATTTGGGTTTCAAAAGCGACTTTGAGCTGTGTATAACGTTGTTTGTCCCGTCCGATTTGATTGCGTTCCTGTTCATATATTTGCTTCAAAACGCTGACCGAATTATAGCCTGCGTTATACTTTTTCATCATCAAATCGTTATTTTTGGCTTCTTCCTCATAACCTTTCAAGGTCGCTTGCAGTAGAGCAATCGTGTCTTTTGATACTGAGGGGTTACTTTTCAGCATGTCGAGTTTGGCTTTACTCCTTATATAATTGCCTTGCGCTTCGACAGAAACCTTAGTGACGGCTTCTGTTTGCTTTTCAGGGTCAATAACGCCATAGCTTTCACGCAACAACATCAACGAATCGCCTACACCATGCAGCACTTTGTCTTTTTCAATAAAACTCGTTTCGTAGGCACGAATGAGATTGGCTTGAATTTCACGCACCAAACGTTGAGCGATTTCATCAACTTTGTCACGAGCAGCATTTGCCATTTCGGCAGCCAAGCGGCGGTCTTTGTCTTCGACTGAGATTTCGATGGCGTTGTGCTTCGTTTTTTTAACTTCGTAAAGTCCTTCAAGGGCTTCACGCACCTTAAACGCTGCCAGATCGCTCGTCGTATCTATCTTGTAATGACGGTATAAATCGTATTTTTTGATTAAAAAGTCGTACAATTCACCTGATTGAGAAATAGTCAACAGACGGTCAACGTCTTCTTCGCCACCATAATATTCCATGTCTTTTTGCGATGAGCCAAACATCTGTTCGGGCTTAAAGACATCGGAACTGAGCGGATAAAACGTGGTCGTTGACTTGTAATAATTATCCAGAAACAGGAAAGAAATCAAGGCAGTGCCGACGGCGGTCGCCAAAGTTGCCCACAAAATGGGTCGTTTATATCGAAAAAGCGTCACGAGTACGCCTACAAGGTTGTCATTATTTTCCATACATCAGATTTGAAGCGCAAAGTTAGAATTTAATACGAATACTAAAACGAGTTTGGACATTCGTTTATTTCAAAACTTTGGAATCTAACACTTTTTCGATGTTTTCAATGGATGGATTTACGCCAATAATGACCCCCTCAGTATTCAACAAAAATTTGGTCGGAATGACCCGTACACCGTAGGCTTTGGCAAGCGGTGAATCCAAATTTTGAAAATCACTGACGTGTATCCAGTCTCCGATACCCAATTGTTCGATTGCGGATACCCAACGGTCGCGGTCTTGTTCAATACCAACGCTGACGATATTAAATCCTGTGGCATCTGTGAATTTTTTACCTAAATATTTGGCATTCAAGGCTTTAAGTTGTGGCATTTCTTGAATACAAGGACCACACCAACTGCCCCAAAAATCGAGGAGGACATAATGCCCTTTCAAAGACGACAAATCAAACGGCTCGCCATTGCGCTGTGTAGAAACAATTTTAGGGGCAACTTCGCCATTGATAACGTCTGGTTTTTTATAAAAATACCGCCCAATTGAATAAACCGCGAAGGCAAATAGGGCGATGAAAACGAAATTATTTTTTATTTTTTCAAGCATTGTCTTAGATTTTTGGCGCAAAGCTAATCTTAGTTTGGTATTTTATAGATGTTGAGGGTAAAGGAAATAGTGAATATAGGAGAATTTAATATCCATTTGCACCTTGATTTCCGAAGTTACCAGTATCTATAAAAAATGCCCGAAGTACCTTTTCAAAGTTCTATTTTTGGAATTTCGTTTTCTAAAAAATCACGTAGAGGTAATATGTGCAAGCCATCGTCTCGTTGATA
>JAYTMI010000485.1:0-2034 GCA_043728625.1 Saprospiraceae bacterium
TAAGCTCATTTTTGCTCAATTTTTTACCATGATTTCAAAGAACTAAATCTACCAATCTTTTGGACGTTTAAACTACCTAAGTTTAGTTCGCACAACAAAATTTAAAAGTTTCCCGAACATAAATGCCTTCAAAAAGAATAATATTCGGGACAAAAAAACTTGAAATACCTTTTGAGACAGCCTCATGTTGTTAATTTTCAGCAGTTTGTGTTGTTTCTGTAGCTTCCGAAGTTGCCTCTTCAGTCACTTCTTCCGTTTTTTCTTCTTCAACTTTGTCCTTCAAAAGGTCACGGCTTTGCAAAAAAGTAAACCATTTGATGGCTTTTTTGATGTCCGAAACATGGACACGGTCACGGTCAAAATCGGGTAAAACAGCCGCAAAATACGCCCGAAGTGTCGCTGAATCTGCCTTTTCAGAAGGTGGCGGATTCTCAGCAAATTGGTCGCGCATATTTGTCAAAACGACAGCCAATTGTACCGTCTCGTTGTTGTCCGTATAGACCGAAACGGTTTCAAAAGGGGAGAACTCATGCGAGCGTACAGGCACAAATTTGCGTACTTTGGTATCCAAATTTTCAATAATCAAACCGTTTTGGCGTACTGCAATCAGTTTTTGAACGCCACCGATGCCGCCTACTGCGACAAAACTTTTAACATCAACCATGATGAATCTCTGTATTTTTGAATTAGTCAATTAATTTTTCCTAAAAATCCGCGCAAAGGTACTATTTCAACGCCAATGCCCAAAGTATCTGCTGTATTTGCAGAAAAATCGTTGTAGAAAATGTGTTCGGAACTTATTAGAATGCTTTTTCGTTTATAAATGCCTATTAAGACACGAATTGCACAGATTTCACGAATTTACTTATGTATTAAATCATAATCAGTAAATTCGTGAAATCTGTGCAATTCGTGTCTTAAAAACTGTAATTTCGCACCTCAAAATTCTCAACCGACAATAATCAATCAAAAATATGCAATTGAAAAAGAGATATTTAGTGACTTCTGCCCTCCCTTATGCCAATGGACCGCTACATATTGGGCATTTGGCGGGTGCGTATTTGAGTGCTGACGTATATGTGCGCTACTTACGGCTGATCGGCAAAGACGTGGTGTGGGTGTGTGGCAGTGACGAACACGGTGCAGCGATTACGATTAAAGCCATGAAAGAAGGCTTAACGCCTCGTGAAATTATTGATAAATATGATGCGATGTTCCGCAAAGCCTTCGATGGCATGGGCATTGCGTTCGATATTTTTCACCGCACAAGCGAACCCTTGCACTATGAAACATCACAAGATTTTTTTCGCCAACTCTACAAAAACGGCGAGTTTGAAGTCATTGAAAGTGAGCAATATTTTGATGAAGAAAAACAAGCTTTTCTCGCTGACCGCTATATCATCGGCACGTGTCCTGTCTGCGAAAACCCCGATGCGTATGGCGACCAATGCGAAAAATGTGGCTCAACTTTAAGTCCAAATGACTTGAAACCGCCCATTCGCTCTACACTTTCTAAGTCAAATCCTATCAAAAAGCGGACAAAACATTGGTTTTTGAAGCTGGACAAGTATGAAGGCTGGTTGCGCCGTTGGATTACTGAGGGGGAGTTGGAAAATGAACACAATCCAGAAATTGTCACCAAAACCCACAATCCAGCCGATTGGAAAAACCATGTTATGGGTCAATGCAAGTCGTGGCTCGACGGTGGTTTGCAGCCGCGTGCGATGACCCGCGACCTCGATTGGGGCATTCCCGTGCCGCCAGAAATTGACGAAACAGGCTCGAAAAAACTCTATGTGTGGCTCGATGCACCGATTGGCTATATTTCGGCAACAAAACAATGGGCTATCAATAAAGGGAAACCTGAATTGTGGAAAGACTATTGGCAAAAGGACGATACCGCCTTGATTCACTTCATCGGTAAAGACAATATCGTATTTCACTGCTTGATTTTTCCCGCTTTGTTGCGCGAACATGGCGACTATGTGTTGCCTGTCAATGTCCCTGCCAATCAGTTTATGAACTTGGAAGGAC
>JAYTMI010000486.1:0-2603 GCA_043728625.1 Saprospiraceae bacterium
ACTTTACCATAGCTGTCAGCGACATAAATATCACCGTCTTTCAAGACATCTATGGGCCAAGAATTGGTGGCACCGATGCGATTTTCCGCTTTGCCCTTGTCTTTTATGATTTTATCGTAGTCAGGTCTCAAAGGCAAATATTGAGCAGTAACGACTCTACCAACCATTGCAGAATCGGGATGAATGACCATCCAATCGCCTTCAAACTGGTTTTGATAGCCGTTATTCCTTAAAACACCCCATGCTTCTTCAAGATGAATGCCTTTTAGTCGCTCAAACCATTTTTCAGAGACTTTTGGTCTGCCATCATCAGAGCGTTCTCCTGTCCAATTAGGTGTTAAAGCTTTAATTTGGTCAGAGGACAAGGTGACATGCTGACCTATAAGTGAAGATGTTAGACCAAAAACTAACAAAAAGAAAACGAGTAGATTTTTCATAAGACGGTTTGTTTTGTTTAGAAAAGTGTGGTTTTTATATGAAAATACTGAGGGGGGCATTTTTGAATATCGAAGAGGCTGTCTCAAAGTTAAAAACGAAAATTTCAAGTCAAAATATTATTTTGTTTCTGACATCATGTTCGGGGAACTTTTGAAGTTCCCCGAACATAAACTTCAAAAAGAATAATATTCGGGATGAAAAAACTTGAAATACCTTTTGAGACAACCTCTTCGATATTCAAAAAAACTATTTATCCCACCAAACCTTCGTATCCAAGTCATCCGCACCTTGACGACCAATCGCAGCATCCACATTGGTCTTATTGACAGATATTTCAGAATTTGGATAAGTCAAACGGCGAATGAATGTGCCTTTGATACTTTTTCCAGGAAAAGGATTGGGCGTCAAAACTGGAAAACCACTACGACGGAAATTGGCAAACGCTTCTGGTCCATTGAGGAAAGAAGCCACCCAATATTGTGTATTGATTTGTTCCAATGCAGTCGTTGCAACGAGTGGATTCGCTAATAAGTACGCATCAATGGAAGCAGCAGGAACGGCAGAATTGGCATCATACGCCGCCAATTGTTCCATGTGTAGTCGAATACCTTTGGCGAAATAAACGGCAGCCGTTGAAGCTGTTACCCAACCTCTTTGGGCAGCTTCAGCCAATAGCAACTGTGATTGCGCTGCTGTTACCATAAATAACGGTGCGGTGTTTTTAGTCATGCGCGTTCTATCCACTTGACTGAAATCATAAAAACTGGCTAAACCGTTTTTCGTTACTTCTGCGCTGATAGAGCTGTTGTCGTAACCAAAAGGCATTCCGATTTGTACGGCTGTGTCTGTTGAGGCTTTTGCAGCCGTTTGCTCGGGACCAGATTTTGCGCCGACATACCGCACCGCAATTGATTTCAAACGTGGGTCTTTTGTTGATTTAAGATAATTGGCGAAAGGAGCTGCTAAATAGATATTCGCTGCCTCTGTCGAATTCAACATATTGCCAATGCCATTGACATAATTGGCGTCATGTTTAATGAAAGCATTGTCTGTATTGGCTTCCATAACACCTGCTGCAAGGGCTTTTGTAACCGTTTGTTGAGCGAGTGCAGCATCTACTTTTGTCAAACGCATACCTGCACGAAGCAATAGTGAATTGCCAAATTTTTTCCACAAAGCGACATTCCCACCATACAAAACATCGGCTGTTTCGATGGTTTTTGATGCATCCAAAGCCGTTGTGGCTTCTGTGAGTTCTTTGATGATATCCGTATAAATAGCTTGTTGGGTATCATATTTTGGCAAAAAGGTTAGGTCTGTATATCCTTTGGCGGCTTCTGAATAAGGCACATCGCCATAAGAATCTGTTAGCACCATAAAAGCATTCGCTTTAAGAATACGTGCCATATTGGACAGGTTACCTCGAGTCGGCAAAGCTTTTGTTTGATTGATAACGTCTTGCGAATGTCTGATGACAGTACGGTAATAGCGTTGCCAATGCTGAACGGTGTTGTCGCGGTTGTCTTGATTGAAATTTGCGCCTGTCAAAACACCAGAGTTGGGCGACACCATTTGCTGAACAATACCCATTTCATAAAGCACTGTGCTGGTGACAAACGATGAGTTGACGGTGGCATTGTTCAACGTGAATACGGGATTGATAGCTGTTGCGGCGGTTGAGTTGATATTGAGGTCGTCAAAACCTTTGTCGCAAGACACCAAACCTGCTAATAACAGCATTGTCACGAAGGGCATTTTTTTGAAAAATAGAAATTGTATCTTTTTCATATCAATAAATGATTTAGATTTTTAATGAAAAAACATAATAAGATGCTCAAAATACTGAGGGGGGTACTTTGACCACAGATTTGACTGATTCGACTGGTTTACACTGATTTTTAGTTCCCTCCGGGATGACAAAAAGAAAAACAGCGTAAATCAGTCGCATCAGCCCAATCTGTGGTCTAAAATTTCAAATTCAAATTAAAGCCGATACTACGTGTTGAAGGTAAACCCGTTGATTCCATACCCACGAGGTTGTCAGATGAGTAACCAAATGTTTCTGGATCAATATTGTCTATCCATTTTTTGAGTAAAAGAACATTATTGGCAACTAAACTGAGCTTCGCACCTTTGATAGGCACGCTTTTAGGCATAAACCGCAT
>JAYTMI010000487.1:0-3135 GCA_043728625.1 Saprospiraceae bacterium
GCAACCATCAGAGAACTATTGAATGGTGCAGGCATCGAGGTCGTCGAAGGAACATTGTACCCGATGCTGACACGGCTCAAAAATTCGGGTCATTTAGGCTACTCATGGCAGGAGTCTGACGCGGGACCACCGCGCAAATATTACAAAATTACAGATGCTGGTCGCAGCTTCCGTGCTGAATTGCTGGAGGCATGGCGCGAGTTTGTCGGCTCTGTTGACAAATTGTTTTTAGATGACTGAAAACAAGACCCCTCAGTTGCTTCGTGTCTCGCAATGACAAAAAATAAAAATCTTTAAAAATCAATACTTTAACAAGTAAAAACGGATTTAAGATTAAATAATCTATCCATCTATAATTAAACAAAGAAAATGAATAAGGTACTTAATATTAACCTCGGTGGTTTGCCGTTCACGATTGACGATGAAGCCTACCGAATGTTAGAAAACTATTTGCAATCGCTTCACAACCACTTTCGCGCATCGGAAGGGTATGAAGAAATCATGAACGACATTGAAGCCCGTTTAGCTGAACTCATACAAGAGGGCATGGGCAAACGGGGCATCGTGACGCATCAAGATGTCAAGAATGCTGTCAGCGTCATGGGCAAACCCGAAGACTTCGGTGCAGAATCTGTTGACGAAACCCAAAGCACCGCATCTGAAGGCGCGCATACTGAGGGGTCTAAAAAATCAAGTTCTTCGACAGGTGGTGCGCCGTTCCAAACAGGCAAACGCCTCTTTCGCAATGATGAGCATAAGATGGTGGGGGGTGTTTGTGCGGGATTGGCAGCGTATTTTGGCATCGAAGTGGTGTGGTTACGCATTGCCTGGGCAGTCTTGTTTTTCTTTGGTGGCTCAGGCCTTATCCTTTATGTTATTTTGTGGGCAGTTCTGCCCACTGCAAAGACGACTGCCGACCGTTTGGCTATGCGTGGAGAGCCTATTGATGTCAATAACATTGCTAAAACCGTTGGGACGAGCTTCGAGAAGTTCTCTGAAAAGGTCAATGAGTTTGGCAAACCAGAGAATCAAGAGCGTTTCCAACAGCAAGTGCAGCAAATCGTCTCGAATGTGGGCAATGTACTTAAAGCCATTGTCTCTGGTTTGGGGGGCGTGGGTCGCGTCTTCGGTATCATCATTGCCATTGCGTTAGTCATTTTTATGCTGATATCGTGGTTTGGCTTAACCATAGCCGCCAGTTTAGGCTCTCCGATATTGGGTTATATCACCGATGAAGGGTGGAAAACGACGTGGGCAGGCTTCAATGCTTTTGCGATAATGGCTTCAATTTCAGCGTTGTTGATTTTAGCGATTCGTCGCCTTATCTATAAGCGGGAGGCGGGTAACGGTATCATTGTTGGTCTATGGACGTTTTTGGCTATCAATTTTTTTGCACTTATTTCTATTGGTGGCTCAGTAGCTAAAAACTTTGCTTATAGCTATGACAACACACAGGAGTTAAATATTTCTAATATTGACACCTTGGATATTGCAGTCGCTTTGAACAAAGCACATGGCGGCATTAACTTCGGCGACCTCTATGTGTCTGACGAATACCTTGTCAATTTCGATGTCGGTATGCGTATTGAACGCAGTGAAAACGGTAAATTTGAGTTGGTTAGCAACTTAAAATCGCAAGGATCTTCGTCTGATGAAGCCCAAAGGTTTGCAAAAAGCATCCAATACACCCCATCCCTATTAGGCAATGTTTTGACCGTTGGGGAATCGTTTCGGATACCAAAAGGTACTAAATGGCGGGGGCAAAGTGTCTATTTAACGCTCAAAGTACCTGATGGTAAAGTTATTAGGTATAACAGAAACACAACAGGTGTTATTCATTCTATTGACAAAGACGATGACGATGAGAACGGCGATTATTGTTATGATAGCAATATCCGTTCTTGGAAAATGACTGAAAACGGCTTTGTATGTACGCTAACTGAAGCAGATGGCGATACTCGGAAAAGCAAAAGAAGAAAACGTTAAGCCTTTTTGCATATTAAAATAGGACAACATGGGTTATAAGCAATGGGCTTATGACCCATGTTGTCCTATGGTCAACTGAATTCGTACAGGTATTCTTTTGTATTGTAAAACTTATGTCAATGCTGCGACCTTTAACAATGTTCAACGTCTTTTGACTTTATACTGAGGGGGGGCTGCGTTATATTAATGGTTTAAAATCCTAAAATTAACACAACCAATTATCAAATAAAACGCTACTTTCGCCCCGTTTTACGTCTATATTGTGTAATGAATTAGCAAATAATTAAATTTTGACAATGAAAATAAGTAAAATCGTTCTCGTATTAACGGTATTAATAATGGCGACACAAGCCGTTTCTGCTCAAAAGATTGGGCATTTGAATTCTGGAAACATCTTGGCATTGATGCCCGATGCAGCTAAAGCCGACAGTGGTTTGGTCATTTATCGCAGTGAGTTAGTGGCTAAAGGAGATTCGGCGGGTAAGGTTTTTGAAACGGAATACAAGGCTTTCGTTGAAGCGTACAACGCTGGCACGCTATCTCAAATCCAAATTCAAAAACGGCAGGAGGACTTGAAAAAGAAACAAGAAGTCCTTCAAAACTATGCACAGGAAATTGACCAACGCATTGCGAACTTGCGTCGTCAATTACTCCAACCTATTCTCGCTAAACTTGACGAGGCTCTGGCTGCAATTGGTAAAGAAGGTGGTTATCAAGCCATTTTTGACAGCAGCACAGGCAATACCTTATTCGCATCTGAAAGCGATGATGTGAGTGAATTGGTGAAAAAGAAATTGGGTTTGAAGTAATTTCATACTTGAAAACCACTTTTAGAATGAGCGTTGAACAGTCGAATGGTTCAACGCTCATTTTTTTTATATACTCAATAATGCTCAATTTCATCTAAATTGTGGAACTTACGCCTTGTATTTTACACATTTAAAATAGCAAACAATGAAAACGGTCTATCTAAGTTTATGCCTCTTCATGGCTTTATCTACATGCCTTTTAGGTCAAACAACGTCCCCCTCAGTACCTTACTCAAAAGCGATTGAGGCGAACGGATTCCTCTTTGTCTCTGGTCATTTAGGTACAAAGGATGGTAAACTCATGGACGAAACATTTGAGACGGAAGCGCATCAATCCATG
>JAYTMI010000488.1:0-1811 GCA_043728625.1 Saprospiraceae bacterium
GGTCCGATTCTCAATGGTGTTGAGGTCATGATTGACCCGAGTGATGGTAATTACAAAGAAAACGAAGGCGAAATTTTGTGTGCTGGGCGCAACGTGATGATGGGTTATTACAACAAACCCGAAGAAACAGCACAAGTGATTAAATACATAGACGGCAAAAGGTGGATGTACACAGGCGATATTGGTAGATTGGACGATGTAAATGGTGTTAAAATGCTAAGAATCACAGACCGTAAAAAGGAATTATTCAAGACATCGGGCGGCAAATATGTTGCGCCTGCACCGATTGAAAACAAATTGCGTGAAAACTTCCTCGTCGAACAAATTATGGTAGTCGGCGACAACCAAAAATTCGTTTCCGCCTTGATTGTCCCTGCGCCCGAAGCCTTGAAAGATTGGTGTAAAGAGCATGGTGTAACGTGGACAAATCTTCAAGAAATTATTGATAATCAATCAGTTGTGAAGATGTATAAGGACTTAATCAATCATTACAATCCGGCTTTCGCACATGTCGAACAAATTAAAGCTTTCCGTCTCGTCTCGGACAATTGGGAGCCTGTCAAACCCGACGGCACGCCCGGAGAGTTGACTCCGACAATGAAGTTGAAACGGCGGGTCATTTTGGAGAAATACGAAAGGATGATTCAGGAGATTTATGGGTAATAAAAAAAAGCCTTGCATCGGACGTTTGCAAGGCTTTTTTATCGCTAACTTTGTTAAACTTTTCCTAACCACATTATCAAACTCAAAAAAAATACGTCAAATGGACGTTTCGTTATGGCATTGATTTTACCCGTAAAAGGCATATTGCCCCGTTTTGGCGATAATTGTTATTTAGCAGAAAACGCCACTGTTGTCGGCGATGTAGAAATGGGCAACGATTGTTCGGTTTGGTTCACAGCTGTTGTGCGTGGCGATGTACATTATATCAAAATGGGCAATAAAGTAAATGTTCAAGATGGTGCGGTCATTCATTGCACTTATCAAAAGTGTCCAACGAATATAGGCAATAATGTCTCAATCGGTCATCGTGCGTTGGTGCATGGTTGTACGATTCACGACAACGTTTTGATTGGCATGGGTGCTATCGTTATGGATAATGCCGTTGTGGAATCGAATGTACTTATTGCAGCAGGTGCGGTTGTCCTTGAAAATGCTCATTTAGAGTCGGGTTTTATTTATGCAGGCGTTCCTGCAAAGAAAGTGAAACCCCTCAGTATAGAGCAATTTAAAAACATGATTGAGCGCATTGCAGACAATTATGTGATGTATTCAAGTTGGTTTAAAGAAGAATGAATTTTATTTCAAATTATCAAATCAATATTTACATGAAAAATTGTATTGTTTTTTTCTTTTTATTAATAACAACTATGGCTGTCGCACAATCTTCTACTTTGCGCGACAATACTTGGAAAACATTGTCCAAAATCACGTACAAAAAACAGTACGACGAGGTTTTAGGTCTTAAAATTGATGTCCCTGTTTTTGGCAACGAAGTAAAATCTTTAGCGGGAAAAGAAGTGACGGTCAAAGGTTATATCATCCCAACAGACGGTTATAAAAGCCAAAAAGAGTTTGTTTTTTCTGCTTTCCCCTACAATATGTGCTTTTTTTGCGGCGGGGCAGGACCTGAAACGGTTATGGAAGTTGACACTAAACAACCCATCCAGTACACCACAGAACCGATTTATCTCAAAGGCATCCTTCGACTGAATGGTACGGACGTAAATCGGCTTATCTATTCCCTTGAAAAAGCGGAAAAACTTTAAAATTAAAAGACATGGCAAACAAAACCAACATAGAAATCTGCG
>JAYTMI010000489.1:0-2421 GCA_043728625.1 Saprospiraceae bacterium
TGCTCCATGCGGCTTCTCAATTTTCTATAAAGCTCTTCCGCAATGCTTTCTTGAACCAATAATCGAGAGCCAGCACAACACACTTGTCCTTGATTGAACCAAATGGCATCCACCACACCCTCTACAACGCTGTCTAAATCGGCATCTTCAAAAACAATAAAAGGCGATTTGCCGCCTAACTCCAACGACACTTTTTTACCCGTTCCGGCAATGGCTTTTCTAATGATTTTACCGACTTCGGTAGAACCTGTGAAAGCTATTTTTTGGACATCTTTATGATTGACCAAGGCGGCACCTGTCTTGCCATCACCTGTTATGATATTCACGACACCTTTGGGCAATCCAACATTTTGGCAGATTTCAGCAAAAAGCAACGCCGTTAAAGGCGTAAATTCAGCAGGTTTCAGCACAACGGTATTGCCCATCGCCAAAGCAGGTGCAATTTTCCATGACAACATGAGCAAAGGAAAATTCCAAGGAATAATTTGACCAATGACCCCAATTTCCTTGAAATCTTTCATTTCTGTATCCATCAATTGCGCCCAACCCGCATGATGATAAAAATGCCGCGCTACCAACGGAATGTCAATATCTCTGGTTTCCCGAATCGGTTTGCCATTATCCATGGCTTCCAAGACCGCAAACAAACGGCTGTATTTTTGGATTTGTCGCGCAAGGGCATACAAATATCTGGCTCTTTGATGCCCACCCATAGCCACCCATTCGGGTAAGGCATTGTTGGCGGCTTGTACTGCATCGTTTACGTCTTGCTCATTTGCCTCCGCAATTTTTGCCAATACTTGTTTGTTCGACGGATTGTAGGTATCAAAATAAACATTCGACACAGGCGTGCGCCACTCGCCACCTATGAACAATTGGAATGTTCTGCTGTGTGCATCAAGGAATTCATTGGCTTGTGCGGCACTTTCAGGAGCTGGACCATATGCCATGCTGTTGTATATTTCTTTTATTGTCATTTTACTGATTTATTTCAATTTTTAGATTGTATCAAGGATTGATAATTGACTTAGCTTTTTGCCAATCTTTTAATTGATTTTCTAATTTTCTGTTTGCTAAACCAAGTCCGCCACAATGATAAAAAGCAAAAAGTTGAATGCCTTTTTCAAGTTGAATAGGGTTTTTATCTATCAAAATACCCAATTTTTCACTTGAAATTGATTTAGAATAAAGTAACTTCATTGCATACAAGGGCATTGCACCCAAAGTGATAATAATTTTTGGCTGTATAATGCTTATTAGTTCTTTGGTAAAATGGTCATTACTGTCTTTAATCCAACTGGTTTTAACACTACCTGACATTTGCTTTTTTTGACTGTCTCCTTTTATACCTAAAATTGCATTTGTAAAAAAAATAGGTTGCTTTACAGGATTATTTGGCAACCCTATATCAAAACCCAATTGGCAGAATAAATTTTTTAAGTTTTTATTAGTGGGATTATCATCTCTATCCTTCCCTTTATTGTCATTAAAATAATTCACATCGCCCCAATCTTGTCCAATTACAAGTATTTTAGCATCTAAATTACCTTGCCATTGAGTCCATGCTCCAATTTCTGAACAGTCATAATTAAGGTTAACAGGGTTTGATAAACCTTCTGGAAAAATATGTCTTTTCCTTTTTTCAACTAAATCATTATATAATTCCTTTTTCATATTTCTAAAATATTGACTTTTAAATATTTAAGCAAAAATACTGAGGGGGTAAACCTAAGCCATCGGATGTCTATAACCCGCTGAATATCTGCCAGTTACATAATGTTCTAATTGTCTCTCAATATCACCCAGTAAACTACTTGCACCGAATCGAAACAGTTCAGGACAGAGCCATTCGTCGCCCAATTCTTCTTTTATCAATATGAGCCAATCGAGGGCTTGTTTGGCTTTTTGAATACCCCCAGCGGGTTTAAAACCGACTTTAAAGCCCGTCAATTCATGGTAAGCCCGAATCGCTCGAATCATCACCAAACTAACGGGTAATGTGGCGTTGACACTTTCTTTACCTGTACTGGTTTTGATAAAATCAGAACCTGCCATCATGCTGACCCAACTGGCTTTTGCCACTTTTGTATAAGTCGGAATTTCGCCTGTGGCTAAAATCGTTTTTATATGGGCATCGCCACACGCTTTTCGACAGGCAGCCACTTCGTCATACAGTTCTTGCCATTTCGATTCAAGCACCAAATCACGGCTGATGACAATATCAATTTCGGTTGCACCCGCCGCCACGGACAATTCTATTTCTCTAATTTTTTCTTCAAATGAAATTTTTCCTGCTGGAAAACCTGTTGAAACGGCTGCAATGGGGATATTACTACCTTCCAAAGCTTCTTTGGCAAACGCAATCAAATTGTGATAAACGCAAACGGCACCTGTTTGAATCTGTGCGTCTGCCATGCCCAT
>JAYTMI010000490.1:0-4619 GCA_043728625.1 Saprospiraceae bacterium
GATTCCTTGATGCCGTATATCTTTTTAAAATCTTCTTTCTTAAAAAAACGACCGCCCTTTTCTCTGAAATGAACAAAAGTCGTCGCTACTCTCGGCGACAAACCAAGTCGCATTAAATCTTCTTTCGTTGCGTTATTCGGATTAAAAGGGAAAAGAACAGGTTCATCGCTCTGATTACTAAATCCCCCCCCCTCAGTATCAGCGGCTTTTTGCCCTACAAAAGTGGCTATTTCATGTTCAAAAGCGGAGAAGTCCGCTATACTATTTGTGGGTTTGATCATTAAAGAGTAAATTTTAGGTAATATCAAAAGACTCAGCGACAAAATCACCAAGACCAAAACACCATTGCGCTCTCCTCGCGAATAGTAAAAATAGGATGTCAAAAAATTTCTCATTGAGTACGTTTGGATAAGTTTTTAATCCAAATAAAATTTGGTCACAATTCTTTAACCCATGCGCCTTTTTCTGATGTATCGTAATACGATATATTTAAAGAGCGACATTCATTTTTCCATTTTTCAACACGCCAACGAGCATTAGAACCAT
This sequence comes from Saprospiraceae bacterium, assembly GCA_043728625.1. GTDB lineage: Bacteria > Bacteroidota > Bacteroidia > Chitinophagales > Saprospiraceae > JAAFJT01. The sequence goes on from JAYTMI010000490.1 coordinate 547, forward strand.
CAAAAATCACGGAATCGAAACGGATGCGCTGCTGTAAATCAGCGATATTCAAGCGGGCATTTTGATGCAATAAAACGGTATTCACTGACAAAATTAGGTTGTTTGTAGGCATATTGTCAAGTATAGCCATTTTATAGCCTTGAAATTGGCTAATGCCGAAATGGTATATAAAATTCGGGTATTTTTCGGATACGTTAAATTCACATGTTTCTAACTCATTGATTTTCAATCTCATTCGATGGTTCTCTACAGCGAATTTTATTTTGTTTGCGGTGTCAGATTTTGATGAATATTTTTTTGACAAAGCATAACATTTTTGTCCGTCAATGAAGTCAATGACCGTGTTTTTATTGATGTGGTAAACAACAATCTCTCGTTGCTGCATCGTTTTGATATTTGAGAAAGCAAATAAAAGGCTCAAAACAGTCGCGATACTGAGGGGGTATAACAATACTTTTAGTTGTCGTGTTTTTATGGCAACAGCAATACCGACAAGGGCAACGTAAACGCCCAAAACGCTTATTGCGGACAGCCAAAAACCAGTCAAAATACTGAGGGGTAGCTTTTGGATAAAAAACACAATTTCGTTCATCGTCCAGACCAAACAAAATAATATTTTGCCAATAAATGCCCCCAAATAAGGCATTTGAGATGTGAAAAATAACGCAATACCAGAATACAAAGCCCCCGATGAAACAGGTACTGCCAACAATCCTGACAACCAAAAATAAGTAGGGAATTGATGGAAATAATACAACGAAATGGGGGTTACGACCAATTGCGCAGATAGACCAACTGTAGTGGCTTTCCAAGCCCAATTGGTTATTTTGTTGTTGAATATCAATAACTTACGAATCTTAGGCTGGAAATATACGATGCCCACAACAGCTAAATAAGACAGCTGAAAACCCACATCGAACAGCCAAAATGGATTCCAAAACAACAGGGCAAAAGCTGACGCTGCCAACACATTATAGATACTCACATGCCGCCCCCAACCTTTGCCCAACGCTATAAAAGTGGACATCACGGCGGCGCGTACAACACTCGCACCCGCACCCGTTAACAAGGTGAAAATCCAAATGAGGAGGATAGAAACAAGGGCTTTTGTCCAACGCCACCGACGGCTGCCTGATTTATAAAAACTCAAAAGCCATTCAAAAGCATTGAAAATCAATAAAATGTGCATGCCCGAAACAGCTAAGATGTGCATAGAACCCGTACCGACATAAGCATCTTTGACCTCTTCGGTCACAGCATCGCGGTAGCCCAATATCAAGGCAGAGCCAACAGCAAATTCGCGCTCAGTAGGCAAATGTACCTTGAGAATTTCTATCAACTGTATTTGCCAGTGTGAGATGATTTGTATGATCGGATTTGCTCTATTTGGGGTTAATATTTTTATGTCTTCATTTTGGATAAATGATTGATAATGAATGTTTTGAAAATGTAAATAACGTTGAAAATCAAAAGCATCGGGGTTTTTAGGCGACTCAACTGCAGCGATTTTTCCTTTGGTCAAAATCAAATCGCCGTACTGAGGGGGCTGTTCCATGAGGGTATCTTTTTTCAGATACACAAGTAGATTACCTGAAACATCATACATTGAATCGGCTTCATTACCCATTTTTTGCACCGATACGGTTAAGCGAAAATTTGTCGCTTTTTCTACTCGATCGGTGACGATACCAACGATTATTTTTTCTTCATTTTCATCCAACAGTTTTTCAAAATGATTAGAAGCATTCTTTTCATTGTGATAAAAAACGGACTGATAACCGAGTAAAAACAAAAAGATACTGAGGGGTATGCCGAACACCCAACGCCTTTGAAACGTCGTTTTTGTGAAAACAACAAAAGCAATGCAAAGCATTGATAATAAGAGGATTATGTCACCAATGTCGGGTGACTTGGGTTGCCAAAACTCCGTCCCGATAATGCCCAGAGCGAAGGGAATGAATAGACGGACATAGGGCATTTCACGCCAATTGATTAAGTTTGTTTTCATAGTCGAGGTTTTAATTTAAGTCATTTTTACAAATGCGATGGTGGCAAAATTGATTTTTACGCTCGGAGATGCTTCGAGTAGGGCATTGGCACAACTTTCTAAAGTTGCGCCAGAGGTCATCACGTCATCAACTATGACTATGTTTTTATCGCTTAATAGGGAGGGGTCGGTTACATGAAAAACATCTTCTGTATTTCTCATACGTTCAAGGCGCGACATTTTGGTTTGGGTTTCTGTCATCTTTATTTTTTGCAAAACGGTTGCCTCGACAGGTGTGTGCATGGTTTCCGACAGTCCATCTGCGAAAACTTCTGCTTGGTTGAAACCGCGCAGGATGCGTTTTTGGGGGTGCATCGGCACGGGTATGATGTAGTCAATGCCTTGAAAATGAGGCTGTTGTGCCAATTTTTGACCCAAACATCGTCCTAATTCAAAAGCCACTTCTCGTTTATCTTCGTATTTGATTTGATGAATGAGGTATTGCGTTTTGCTCTTTTTGGTAAAAAAGAACAATGCTGCTGCCGTTTCGAGAGGTAAACGTCCATCAAAACGCTCGGTAAAAAGATTTTTTTTTGACAAATGAAAACCTGTTTCTGGCAGCGTCGTCTGACAGTCTAAACAGATAAAAGTTTCGTCGAAAGTGATAGGTTGACTGCAAGCCAAGCAAAGGCGTGGAAAAAGGAGACCCATAAAGTCATCCCACGTTTGCGCCCATTTCTGGAGTAGTTGGGTTTTCGTCATAGTATTTGGTTTTTGAAAAAATCGTATTTTAATTTTGTAAATTATTGATTTGTAATTATTTACAAAAAAACAACGAATTTGTAACAAAGTCAATACCCCGCAATAAAAAATATTTAGGTGTTCAAGATGCTTACTTGAAATTAAATAACCTTTTCCAATAATGAACCCTTAACTTTGTGATGTGAAAATTCATTCACACCTGCTGCAATCCGTTGTGGCAATCTAAAATTTAATGAAATGAGCAAAGACAAAGGTACGAAAAATGTAAAAAAAGCACCCGCAGACAAAACGTCTGGCAAAAGCAAAGTGGTATCAGATTACAAATCTGAAAGTAAAAGCAAGCAGTCTTCGAATGATACTTTTGCGCCAAAATCAGATGCGAAATCAAACAAAAAGGCTTAAAGTTTATAAAAAGACTCCTCCGTATCTATCTCTTTAGGCATATTTAAGTCTTGGAGGTCTTAGATACTGAGGGGTCATAAATTTCTTTTATTTCCCTTTTTCAAGCAAAAAAATTTAAGGTCAAAAACCAAGTCGTTTTGTTAAGTTATAGACATACTGAATTAGGCATGGCAGGATACGAGTCAATCATGGCTTCTTTAAATTCGGGGTAATCTTCTTTTGTTAAATACGTTAATTCGATATTTTGAATATCAGGTTGCATGCAATTAAATTAATAAAAAGGAAAAAATAGCTTTTGAAGTTTCTCTATAAAAACTTCAATATAACCACAAAAATAAGACTAAAATTTGACAAAACAGCTATTTTGACCCGTTTATACCTGACAGGGTGTTTGTAAAAAAAAATGTTATAAATATGACAAAACAATCAAAAAAATATCAAAAAACAACCTTCGAAAAGTAACGTGTTACATACTAAAAATGCCTGTTCACAGCCTTTTTCATAATACTCGCACCTTTTTTAGGGTATTTATCAACACTATATAAAAATATTGGTGAATTTTTTTTGGCGAATTCATTTATATGCTTTACTTTTGCCCGAAGATTTAAATTCAATTATCCAGAAGTAGTTTACAAAGTATTTTAATTAATTATTGTCAGCTTTCTTCTGCGATATCAAGATAGTTTTTGTGTTTATTTGTTTGGGTTAGAAGCCCTTGCCCGCGCGGCAGGGGTTTTCTTTTTTAAGACAATCTTAAATTGTTGTAATGTTAAATGGCTGTATGGTTTCTCTCCATATAGCCATTTAACATTACAACAATACAGCAACTTGATAAGACAACATTCATATTTCCCAGTTTTGAAGCAATTTGATGTACGTATCAATGCCTTGCTCAATCTCTTTGACATAAACAAACTCATCA
>JAYTMI010000491.1:0-3286 GCA_043728625.1 Saprospiraceae bacterium
AAAATAAAATTGAGCAATATCTTTTCTCCAGGACTCTTTGTTATGTTTGGGCGTTTGTTCAACAGTCCTTTAAACATTGGTCTCGGTTATCAAGCCCAACCGCGTTTGTACGCTGTGAAAGAAGAAACAATTTTCTTAAAAAAGTTTGAATTTCGCTTCAATGTGAATGTGAGTTGGGATATTCCTTTTTGGCATTTGGCGCATTGGGATAGGCGGTGATTTTGAGGTTTTCATATTCACAGCAACCACAGTTTTTTTTCCATAACGCCCGAGATAATCGGGGCGGGGTACTTTTTCTACTTTCAAATCATACATTTCTTCATATATTAGACTTGTTCAAAGATAAAAATAACAGATTTTAAGCAGAACACTTTTTGCCATAGAGCAAAAAAACGGCTTAAAACGCACGACCCTAAAAACCTATTGACTTGACAGAGCCACCTCTACCACAAGTGACCCAGAAACAATAAAAATATTTACCCGCCACGCAGAAAAAACCCAATATCGTTTTAACTTTGGAAAATTTTTAATAAAAAACGGAGCGTAAGCCCCCCTCAGTATCAACCATAAAATTGACTCGTTAAACATGACGCTACAAGATTTTTTTACACTGTTAGGCGAAAACCCGTCTTATATTCTGATTTTTTTCACGCTCATCCCGCTTACGGCTTTATTAGCCAACTTCATGGGTAAAGGTGAAGGCAATATGCCACCGTGGTCTTTTCTTTATGCTGTTTTGATTTATTTGGTCTGTATTCCAGGTATTTTTGCTTTTTCACTCAGCATTTATCAATTTTTATTCGACCGCCGAAGCATCATGGAAACCGATATTTTGAGCCAAATATTACCTGCATTGTCCATGGTCGCCACACTACTCATTATTCGTCAAAATGTGTCTTTTGATGCTATTCCAGGCTTCGGCAAACTGTCGGGTTTGGTTATGATGATTATAGCCACCTTCGCATTTATGTGGTTTTTAGACCGTACTCATATCTATGTTTTCACATATTTACCGTTTTGGCAAGTCATTTTGATATTTGTTGTGCTGTTCCTCATCATTCGTTGGGGATGGTCAACGTTTATTACACCTAAAGCAAGTTAAAAATAGCCCCCCTCAGTATCCTATCGTTTCTAAGCACAAAATACAACAAACTAAAAACTGTCAGTGTCACACTCATTTTTCACACTAAAAATTTCAAGCAGATGCAACAACGTTCAGGCATAAATATCCGCTTACTTTTGATGCTCGGCATCATTGGTTTTTCTGTAATAAAATATTTATTAACATCCTCTATCAATCCTGTAACAGGTGAGAAACAGCGCGTTTCTATGTCTCCTGAGCAGGAAATCGCTATGGGTTTGCAGTCGGCACCCCAAATGGCAGCTGAATTTGGCGGCGAATACGGCGACCCAAAAGTTCAAAATGCCATCAAAGCCATTGGCAACAAACTCGTCAAGTCCACACAAGCCAGTCAATCGCCTTATCAATTTGATTTTCATGTACTCGCAGACCCCGAAACGGTCAATGCCTTTGCATTGCCAGGTGGGCAGATTTTTATCACTGTTGGTTTGCTCAAACGTTTGGAAAGTGAACACCAAATAGCAGGTGTATTAGGACATGAAATCGGTCACGTCATCAACCGTCATTCTGCTGAACACATGTCAAAACAAGGGCTGTTACAAGGTATCGTACAAGGTGTTGCCGTCGGTGCAAGTGATGGCGGCGGTATGGGTACAGCCCAAATCGCTCAATATGTGGGTTCCATGATTAATATGAAATTCGGCAGAGATGATGAATTGGAAAGTGATAAGTACGGATTACACTATATGTATGAAGCTGGTTATCAACCAGAACAAATGATTCGCGTCATGGAAATTCTGAATGAGGCTTCTGGTGGTCAACGCCAAAGTGAATTTGCCAGCAGTCACCCAAGCTCTGAAAATCGTATTGCAAAAATCAAAGAAGAAATTGCTAAAATGAAGTGATTTGAATAAGAAACAAGGTATAGTAGACGGAAAACCAATTGGTTTTCCGTCTACTATACCTACACAGGCCAATCATTTTATCTTAAACTCACCATAAGTCATCCTTACCCGAATCGCACTTTTGGTATTTGAATCGCTCCCAACACGACCCATAATTTCCCGATGCGCAGGTTCTCTATTATCAATTGTTGTGCGCAACGAAGCAGGTTGATTCATATTGGTATAAGAACCATTCATATCTAACAAATAACTTATAATAGGGTCAATTACTAAGACACAATTTGTATTCGTTCCATTGATATTAATATTACCAAAATTATTTTTGAGACTACCAATACGAATCGTTCCATAGAGGCTTTCGATATCAGCATTATTTGTTAATTTCTGAATCTTAAAGCTGGTATAACTACCATCGCCACTCAAATTGCCAACATTTAACGCATTGATTTCACCATACTTACAATTGATTTTTAAATTATCTATATCATTAATATCATAAGTATCATAAGCCGATTGAGCCTCCAATGAGCCGATTTGGTCGAAACGAAATTGTGAATAAATGGATTTTATACGCCCATTTTTGATACTCGGAGAAGTCAATTTGCCATAACTAACACTGCCGTTTAAGGTGTTTAAACCACACAATTGCCCACCGCCATAAGCCAAAACAACGGTTGCAGACGATGCACCATCAAGGCGAAAATCGCCGTATTTTTGGTTAATTTTTACGGAAGTAGTTAAGGCTGCAATCGTTGAATTACCATGCCGATTTGATATATCGAGGCGATTTCCAGTAGGCATAGTCACATCGTAGTCAATCCGAAAATCACAGCTTTGAGACTCGCTACTTGGCCAAACAAGGGTGCTTTTCGCTTGATTTTCAATCATTGTCTCTGTTTTAACAAACTCTGGTCCTTCAATAAAAGCAATATTAACCCGTTCAAAAACCCTATCTGCTTGCGATTGTGTATTAGATGTCACCGTCACTTTTACCTTAACAATGACTTGGGAACCTGAACCAGTATGCACATCTATTGAGCCATATTTATTGGACAAAACAACCGTTGTACTCTTGTTGACGGAAAAAGTTCTATTGTAATATTTCGTAAAATCCTGATATCCACATTTGATTGAATCCTTATTTTGACCATCACCGGGGCCAGAAACAGGGTTTGCCAATGCTACAAGGCTTGTTGTAGCGACGAGCAACCCTAAGGAAAGTGCTTTTTTCATATTAAATACTATCATTTTGCTGTCTTATTTTTTGTTTATTGTTCAAGTTTTCTTTAGGGCTATCCCC
>JAYTMI010000492.1:0-2939 GCA_043728625.1 Saprospiraceae bacterium
GAAGCCGTTGTGACCGTATAATTGAAAGGAATACCCTTATTATCGCCTGTTCGCCCCAAATCATCAGGACTATTTGATGCAAAAAACGGAACGGATTTATAGATATCAAACGGAATACCACTGCTGATATAGTCGCCACCGTTCAAATAATCACGTCCTGCATCGGCATTGCCTGAACGTTGTTCGGAGGCTTGAATTTTGGTTGCACCATCAGGAATCGGTTCGACAAAAGGCGTTGTGTGTTTACAATTTGCCCAAAGCAATATCAAAACAATGGGTACGATAATGAGAGAGAATTTAGATCGCATATCAAGTGATTTTTTGTTGAAAAATATATAATTTCCAAGAAAACAATGATTTTATCTACAAAAATAAATAAAAAAAACCTTTTTCCTACGCACAAGAAAAAGGTTTTTAAAGGGTATTTTTTTTATTGAAAAACTACTTCCGTTCATCAATTTCTTCCTTCAATTCTTTTACAGCAGTTTTTGCAAAATCACCTAATTTTTGATAGTACAGATGATTCCGTTTTATGGTGCGTTTGTTATCATCAGAAAGGGGAAAAGACGCTAATTCTTCATGAAGATTTAACGCCTCAATCATCGGTATTTCGAGGTCTTGAAGCCTTGACAAATCCTTTTTTAGGGATTCCGTCGTCAATTCCTTCATTTTTAGATAATCCGTTTTATAGAATTGTTTAACAAAATCAAAGACACGTTTCACCTTTGCGTCTTGCGTCTTGGCTAATTTTATCGCTACGGCTGAATCCATTGGCATAAAATCGTAGGCTCTCCGAAAACTGCGCCACGTTCTTTCTAAGGAATCTAATGTCCTTTCTTCATTCAAAATTTTGGTAAAATCAAAACTCGATTGCCCCCCCTCAGTATCTTTCGTTCTTTCGACCTGTTGATTAAAAAATTCGCTACGTGTAACCCATTGATTTGATAACTGATACGCAGGGTCAAAAGGCAGATGTGTCTTTTGAAAAATAGTCATTTGCGGCATAAACCATTCTTCTAAGGCAGGAGACAGTGGAATTTGTTTATCCTCATCTAAATCATTTGCCGCCCAAGTAACATCAAAAGAGTGCCATTGACCGTCAATAAATATCACATTCCAAGCATGATTTTGAATATTTGTCGCATCATTTATGTCCTTTCCATAGCCCGCAACATACCTTGAAACGATACCAGATTCCTCACATAATTGCATGAATAACCTTGTATAACCACTACAAACCGCTTTTTTACTTTTGAAAACAGTCTCTGGATTCTGCTGATCGTTCTCAATCGTTTCATCGTACTCGATATGAGTGGCTATCCAGACAAAGTAAAATCGAACGCGTGATAGGTCTGTTTGAGTATGGCTTTCGCAATAGGCTACGAGCTTATCCATCGAGCGCATTATCTCGGGTGGCGTTTGGATAGATAAGGAATCAATGCGACTAAAGTTTTCAGATAAAAGGTTTTTAGGAAGGCAGAATAAGATAGGTAGAACCCAAAGAAATTTAAGCACAGATTTTAGTTTTAGTTAATGGTAAATTTGTAAAATTGTGTAAACCAATTTATTAGAACAAAAATAGTGCTTTTTTACAATTCATATATTTATATACTTTGTTATTTTAAAACATATAATAAAACAATGAAATTAAGTAAATTGGATTCACCAATTTCAATGAAAATGTTGGCATCACTTGCGTTTTCCTATCTCAGCTTTAACGCGATTCCAACTCTGCGAAAAATAATTAATTAAGTCCGTGATTTGCCGACCACTCAATTTAGCTTCATTGATTTTTTCTTCTTTTGTTTCCAATCTTTCAATTTCTCTATTTGTCTCAAGGGCAGTTTGCAAGGGTTCAGCCAATTTTTGAAATTTTTCAGACCAATCATTTAAAGCCGCAACAGGCAGTTTCTCCACATTTTTCTCTGCCGTTTTACTAAAATCTAAAAGCCCATCATGCGCACTTTTGAGCATCAAATTCTGCTTTTCTTTAAGGATTCCACGTAATTTTGCAAGGATATTGGTGTCTCCCTGCATAAAAGCAACACCTCGGCGGTGGCTTTGAATCATAAAACCCAAAGAGTCCAGTGCATAGTCACGGTTCAAAATTGTTGAAAAATCTTCATCTGGGGTTTCAGAATCGCCTCCCTCAGTACGTTCAAAAAAGGCTTGCCGTGTGGTCATTTCTTTGGTCAATTGGAAAACAGGGTCATAAGGCAAATGCCCTTTTTGAAAATAATCCACCATACCCATAAAGTAACGCTCAAATTGAACGCCCAAAAAAGTACTGTCGCTACTGAGTGTATTTGAAGCCCAAGTTGGGTCAAAAAGAGCCCATTCATCGCCAATTTTTATCACATTCCAAGCATGCGTCTCGATGCTGTCAACCCTCGATTCCTCCTTGCCATAACCCGCAACATATATAGCTGGGATATTCGATTGCTTACATAAATACACTAATAAACGCGCATAACCCGTACAAATCGCTTTGTGAGTCTCAAAAACATACAGTGGGGACTGTTTTTTTGAGTCAAATTCAAGGTGAACTATTTTAGCTGCTTCTTCGTCATAATGGATATTACGGGCGACCCAAACAAAATAAAAACGAGCAACTTCCACGTCTGTCCGTGCATTGGCTTTGCAATAGGCAATCAAATCAGCTGTTGACCGCGTTGTCAACAAAGGGGCTTTCATCGCAATCGAATCAATACGGGCAAAATTTTGTGCCTGCATATTGAGGGGATGTATGGACAAAAAAATGAGCGATAGAAACAGGCTCGTTAGGTCGGTTTGTCTTTTCATAAAGCATTTGTTATAGGTGGAAATGATGATTTTTAGGGGACCACAGATGAACTGTGATGAAAAGCAAATTATTTAAGCAATATTTTGTTTAGAAATGACAAAATTATAGTCATATTTTTTATTGGAAGCCACGACCC
>JAYTMI010000493.1:0-2043 GCA_043728625.1 Saprospiraceae bacterium
AAAAAAAAATTCCGGATTCTGACTGACTCCCTATTTTTTTATAAAAATTAGAAATCAACAAAATCCGGAATCCGTAAAATTGGATAAAAATTAAATGTAAGATATCGTGTTTCACAGTGTGAGGTGTGTACTAATTGTGTGTGTGTAAGAAAAAAAAATAATGTGGTTTTGTGTGCAAAAATTTTGGTTGATAGAATTATTCGCTTCGGTTACCCAAAACTTTCTGGGCTAATTCTGCCATCGTCGTATCTCCGCCATTCATCATGTCTTCATACGCCGTAGCCTCCCAAATTTCAATCTTATCGCCATAGGCGTTTAAAATAACTTCTTTTTCTAATCCTGCGAATTCACAGAGCCTTTTGGGAACGAGAATACGCATTTGGTCATCCATTTCAATATCTGTCGCGCCATTATGAAATCGGCGAAGAAATTGTCGTGTATCGTTGTCGTATGCATTAAGTTTCTCAAAATCTTTTACAGTAGTCTCCCAAACTTCTATGGGATAAAGCGTCAAATGCTTTTCAAAGCCCTTATTCAGTACAAAATGATAGTTGTCGCGCTCGCCCAATTTCTTTAAAAGTGACGAAGGCAACCGAATGCGTCCTTTAGCATCCATCGAACAATCATATTCACCGCGTAGGTTGAGCATTTTTAGTTGATTAAAAGCCGCCCTTCAATCCTCATGATTTATGATAAAATACATTGATTGTTGTTCGGCTGCTACTTTATGGTTCAAAAGTAAGACCATTTTCCCACAATTGCCCACATTTTCCCACTTATTTTTTCAAAAAAACTTATCCACATTTCCACATTTTGAACAATATATTGACATTCAGCGTTTTATAAGTTATACAATTTTTTATCGTTAAAAAAAATAATCTAAATCAATAACTGTTTTATAGTACTTCATAAAAAATTTATAAATACTGATGATACTGAGGGGTCATTTTTGTCACACTGGTTTGTAAAAAAGCATAAAAAAATGACGACTTTTGAGAAACCGTCATTCTATTTTTACTCAAAAAGGGATGCTGGTGGTAAAAAGTGGAAATTAAATAGCTATTGTGATGAAAAGTGGAAGAATGTAAAGAGTTTACACTCAATTGATTCACCTGCTCACTTTCACAATTTTTTTTGAAATTAAGCGCTCAAACTTATTGACCATAACAATTGAGTATGTGCCATCTTGAACCGAGTCCAAAATGGCATTTTTTTGGTCGTCACCCGCGCTTATATTATACGTCTTCTTGAAAGAAAACGGATTTAGAAAACCAGTCAGATGTTGATTAAAAAAAGAATAACGCCCCAACCAATATTCTTCTGGATAGTTGTGACCCATTTCACGCAAATGCAGCATCGTCGCCGACCCTGTAAATTGATTATATGCTGCAAAATGAGTTGCCGAAGGAGCCACATCGTCTTTGTAACCCGTTTGCATCATCAATGCACCTTTATATCGCTTCAAAAAATAAACGGCATCGTGGTATTTTGAAGCTTTTTTAACCAAATTAGTATCCAAACCCAACGCAGCGCAATGGCGAGTTGTTTGTAATAGCTCATAGACAGTTTGATTGTTTGTTTTTTGTAAAGTGTAAAGTCCTAAAACGCAATTATACTTTATTTCATTGTTTTTATCCACTCCCGAATCAATTCGACCCCCTCAGTATGAACGAGTTTCCGACCCACTTCGGGCATCATTTCGCCTGGATCAACAGATGCTAAACGATACAATAAAATGCTTTCAGAAGGTTTTTGTGGCAGAATATCGTACTTCAAATTGCCTGAACCACGACCCGCCGCCACAGGTGTTTTGTAAAAACCAAAAGCCGTTGAGTCCGTTGTTTTCCAATCTAAAAATAAGCCCGATGTCACCGCAGGTCCTTGTAAATTGTGGCAATGGGCACAATTGATGTCGAGATAAGCCTTAGCTCTGCTGTCAATCGAAATCGTCTTATCTTCATAATTTGGAAACTTTGGAACGTTTGTCAAATCAGCTGGTAGCCCCCTCAGTATCCCGCCCTTTTTCCACGCAACTAATTGATT
>JAYTMI010000494.1:0-4098 GCA_043728625.1 Saprospiraceae bacterium
TAAAGCGACTCTATACTGAGGGGCATTTTATTCATCATTCATATTTCATCATTCATTATTAATTTTTCATTCCATTTCTATTAATAATTGCCCCTTTTCTACGGGTTGTCCTTTTGTGGTGTGAATAGCTTTAACGATACCATCTCCTGAGGCTTTGATGACGTTTTCCATTTTCATGGCTTCCAAAATCAAAACGATATCGCCTTTTTCAAGGGTTTGACCGACTGCAACAGCGACCTCGATAACCAAACCTGGCATAGGGGCTTTGATGTCACCGATTTTTTGAGTCACACCGACTTTCATACCCATTTGGTCAATGAGACGGTCGTACATATCGTTGATTTTAGCGGTGTGAATAGAGCCATTGATTTTAAAAATAAAGGTCTTTGTTAAGTAATCAACAGACTGAATTTCAGCTTTGTACGATTTTTTATTTTTTAAAATATGGAAAAAACCATCGCCATCTGCAATGATATCAAGCTCACTTGCCGCTTGTGGTGTAACTTCAAAATTTTTATTGTTAACGGTTACTTGGAAAGGCTGATTTGTCATAATGGTTGAGCGATTGAGTGATTAAATTGCTACTGTTTTGGCAAATATATAGGTTTCTATATGTATTCAAAAATTATATTCTCTTGATTTTTCAAAAATCTTTTCACATTCAAGGACATCGTGGAGCACGAGGTTTATTACCTGAAAATACGATTGCATCGTGTTGCAAAGCCGTTTCGTTGGAGGTTGACGGATTGGAAATTGATGTCGTCGTATCCAAAGACAATCAACTCGTCGTTTCACATGAGCCGTGGATGTCACCGCTTTTTTGTTCATTGGTCGAAGATGAACCTGTGGATAGAATACCTGACGCATTCATTTTAAGAACACCACAGACACATAAAGGATTATTGCTTCGACATTTAACTGTTCCTGAAATTCAACAATACGATTGTGGTATTCTTGGCAACCCATATTTCCCAACGCAAGAAGCGATAAAATCTTATAAACCAACATTTTATGAATTGGTTTCGGCTGTTCATGCTTTTTGTGAAAAAGAAAATTTAAAGAAGCCTTTTTGGAATATTGAAGTCAAAAGTCACCCGAATTGGTATGGTCGTTTGGTGTTGCCGCCACCTTCTTTTGTTCGGCTTCTGACAACTGAAATAAAAAAAATCGGTTTGGATAGTCCTTCTACGTCTTATATTTCTTCGTTTGACCCACATTTTTTGAAAGAAATGAAAAGGCAGACCCCCTCAGTAAAATTGGCATTTTTGACTAAAAATCGGTATTCTTTCCTTCAAAACATCAGGCAATTGGGCTTTTTACCCGCCATTTATAGTCCTTATTATAAATTTTTGAGAAAAAGAACCGTTGAAAACGCTCATAAACATGGCGTTAAAATAGTGACTTGGACGGTCAATGATGTAAAAACGGCAACGATACTGAGGGGGTGGAAAGTAGATGGTTTGATTACAGATTTTCCAAATAATATCAACTCATATTAAGTAAGAATAGTTTTTTGTCATTCTGAACGCAGTGAAAGAATCTACATAAATACTTGAAAATGAATGATTTAGATTCTTTCACTGCGTTCAGAATGACAAAAAGCACATTACTATTTACACCTTAATTAGCCCTAATTTTTCATAAACAAAGTCTCTGTCCAATTCCAAAACTTCATTAGGTGGTAAATCGCCCAAAGTCAAATTAGCGATTTTTACACGTATCAAACGGAGGCACGGATGTTCTATTTTTGCACACATGCGGCGTACTTGCCTGTATTTCCCTTCAATTAATATGACTTCAAGCCAAACCATCGGCTTCCATGCTTGTGGCATGGGCGGCGGCACACGTTCCCAAACATTATTTCCGTTAAAAAAAGGCGTAAGGTCTTCTACCCTATTACACTTACATGGCAACGTATTATGGCGTTTTTTTCCAGTTTTTATATCTAAGCCTGTTTGAAATTGAAGGAGTGCCTCGTCTGTCGGCACGTCTTCAACAAGAGAAAGGTAGGTGCGCTCATGTGCAAATTCGGGGTTGAGTAAGGTATGATTGAGTTTGCGGTCATTGGTCATTAACAATAAACCTTCGCTGTCAATATCAAGTCGCCCGATGGGATAAACGTCCTTTTGAAACTCGAAATTGAGGTCAGCCAACGTCTGTTGTCCTTCGCTTTCCTGCGTAAATTGGCAAAGGACATTGAATGGTTTATTGGCAATAAAATAGCGAAACATGGATTGGTGGTTGGTTATTAGTTATAGGGATTGGGGATTGGGGATTGGTTATTAGTAATATACGAATAACGATAAACTAATAACCAATCCCCAATAGCCAACTATGCGTCTGTCGTTTTCCGTTTACGACGGGTTTTGAACATCTCGACGATTTCTTTTTCTTTCAAAAAGTGCCATACTACGAAGTAAGAGGCGACAAAACGTTTGACTTCTTGATATTCTTTGGCACGCTTGTCAATGAATTTAACAAGACATTTATGGATATAATCAAGCGAAATATCACGCAAATTTTGATTGAAATGCTCATTTTCAAAGATGCGCATATATGCTGAAAAGGTCTTTGAAATCTCAAAATATTTAGGATACTCCCGAGTTTTCAAACTGGTGATAAAGCGTTGAAGATAGCCAAAAATCAAACGCCGTACAGACTCATTGACGGTTGAAAGTCCTTCATGATTGTAATAAAATTGTTTTACAACCTGCATAACATCTTCGCTTTCATAATCTTGTGTATGAATAATATCTGCTATGCGGTAATATTCAGTCACGTCGTCTTTGATTTCACGGTCTATCATCGTTGACGCTTTCATCTCTGCTTTGGCATCTAAGTCAAAAGCAGCTTCCTGCATATCGTTGATGAATGACAAATATTTTTCAGAGAATTCAGGAATTTCAACGCGTAACTTATTAAAAATCAACTTTACAGCTTGTGTATCTTCTGGCTGTAGATCAAAGAAGTTCATCGTCAAACACATCAATTGAACGTGTTCTGTCGTACCTTGAAGTGCTTCATTTTTAACCGAATCAACGATGAAAGACAACAAACTTTCGTTGTTCAATCGCTTTCCAATACGATACATTAAGAAGTTTTTAAGCTCTGGATATTCGACTTTCAAGGCAGAAAAGTTGTTCGGAAAATTAGCTGTTAAGAAATTGTCCTTATCAAATTGCGCTTGATAACGTTGAAAACCCAACTCCCGTTCGTGCAATTCACGGAACTTATCCAATTTATTGCTTTGCAAATAATAACGTAAACGTTTATTGACTACATCATTGATAAAGTCAGTAATCCAAATATCACTTGACAATGCAAAACCCATTTGCACAGATTGACCAATACGTTTTTTAATAAACTCGAAATTCGATGATTCAAGAATCGCCGTCAAAATTTCTTTGAAGTGATTTTGCGGACGCACGTACTTAAATTGGTCGTTAATCTGACCCCTCAGTACAGAGAAGCCCAAAATGCGTTGCAAAAACAACCCCTCAAAATAAGGATTCAAAAGAATGCGCTCCAACGAAATGAGTTGCAAAGGGTCGTTGGCAGCAACTTCTGCATAAATTTTTGCTATGCGTGGTTCGTATATATCGCATAAAACTTTGTATTCAGCTTCCTCTTCAGTGTCCAAATAAGCAGCATACGCTTCTGAATTTTGAATGCCTTCCGCAATTTCTTGGAGGCGGCCTAGATATTTTTCATTTAAATCGAGCATGACTTTTTGATTTTTAGAATGTGAGTTTTAAAAATTTGGTTACGATTAATGCCTCAAAATCACTCAATTTTAGGCAAAAAATTAAGGCTTAAAGAATACGAACCTGATGGAACAACAATCGGTTCCATCAGGCTCGTAGTGCAAACTTATATGTCTAAATCAATTGTTGCTAATGGTTTATCGTTTTTTTTATCAAAAAGATTCAAAAGCGACCCCTCAGTAACAAATTAAAAATTGATTATTCAGCTGCGTCAGTTGATTCAACTGTTTCTGTAACTTCAGCAACTTCTGTTGGTTCAGCAACAGGTGCTTCAACAACTTTCTTAGCTTTAGGCTTACCAAAAACAGCTTGGTGGAATTCTGCTTTTTTAGCT
>JAYTMI010000495.1:0-6114 GCA_043728625.1 Saprospiraceae bacterium
CTGTTTGGAGTAGTTGTGACCACGAAGCAGAATGTACACCACTTGCGTCTAATCCATCTTGTATTTGTACTGCTCAATACGATCCGGTTTGTGGTTGCGACAAGAAAACATACGGCAATGCTTGTGAAGCTCATTGCGCTGGAATTGATAATTTTACACAAGGCGCATGTCCTAAATAACGCACTAAAAATCAATAACTTATGAAAATACGTCCTGTTGCTATCATCACTTTCCTCCTACTTTATGCCGCCCACATCAAAGCACAACAACCGACGTTTTCAGATAGAGTATATCTGAAAAATGGCAGTGTTATGGTTGGTAAAATCCTTTATTACCAGCCCAATGACACCCTGCAAATGCAATTGGAAAGTGCTTTAATCATTCGTTTTGCACCTTCTGAAGTTAAAAAAGTAAAGATGACAGAGTTGTCACAAGGCAAAACAAGCCGTTTGGAAAGACCTTACAACTTCAAAGAACGTGGCATGTACGATGCTTTGAGTTTTAATGTCAATTTGGGGCGTTCCTCTGGCTCGCATTTGGGTTTCGGCTTTCAAAATGTGGTGGGTTATCAATTCAATCGCTTGGTAGGGAGTGGTTTGGGCATTGCTTATGACGCGTATTATCTCAATAATGGCGAATCAAATGTCGTTTCTGTTTTTGGTGAATATCGCGGTTATTTGAGCAAAAGAAATACGGCTGAATATTGGACATTTGCCGCAGGTTATGGTCAACCCCTGAGCATAAAAAACGATAATTTAACGAATCTTAAAGGCAGTTTTATGATTCAACCGACAATTGGATGGCGCTTTGGAGCTTCAAGTCGCTATAATTTCTTTGCTGATTTAGGTTTCCGTTTGCAACAAGTGCGTTATGAAAGTAACAATACATGGTCTGAAAATCATTATACCGTCACTTATAGGCGTTGGGTACTGAGGGGGGGGATTTTGTTTTAATTTTCCAATTTGCGACACGAATTACACGGATTTCACGAATTTTACTAATTGCATATTGTATCGTCGTCGTAAGAAAATTCGTGAAATCCGTGTAATTCGTGTCTCATAATTGCTTATAAAAATCAATCAACTTCACTTTTTCATTTTCCCAATTCAACACTTTTGCGGCTTGTAAACAATTTGCTTTCATGGTTTCAAGCAAAACAGGGTCTTCAATAAGCCGTTTTAAAGCCGTCACAAGCGCATCTACTTCTAAACTATCAATTACTAAACCGACGTTATAAGCCTCATTAATCCGTTGAAATTCAATGAAATTGATAAAAATTTGTGGCAAACCCGCTTGTATATAATCGGTCGTTTTATTGCTCAATGAAAACTGATAGCTTAAGCTTTTACCATCCGCAATATTTAAGCCAACGGAAGCTTGTTCCGTTATAACAGGTAAATCTTTAGGTTCTACATAACCCCAAAACTTCACCTTTTCTTCCAATTTTAAATCTGAAACCATACCCCTCAGTAAAGACATCAAATCACCATCACCCACTATCCACAATTCAGCATTTTCAAGATATTGCATGGCTTCAACTGCCGTTTCAAGACCACGACCTTCATTGAGATTCCCCTGATAAAGAATGATTTTTAATGGTGAATGATGAATGGTGAATGGTGAATTTTGGGGCTTTTTAAAGGGTAAATTTCTGATGAGTTCAAACTTAGTTCCGTAGCGCCTTTCAAACTCGTCGGCAACGGATTGACTGACGGTGTAGCGGTATTTGACACGCGGCACAATGAATTTTTCGACGGCTAACCATACTTTTTGAATCATCGGACGACGAATCACTTCAGGCGTTTCGCTGTACAATTCGTGGGCATCATAGACGCATTTTTTACCCCTCAGTATCGAAACAAAATAACAAGGCAAAATAGTGTCTAAGTCAATGCCACAGACAATATCGAAGTGTTGAACCAACAGCCAAAAGAACAATCGGATATTGTATTCGATGTAAAACAATTTACCTTTATTAAACACGAGACGAAAGCGATGTGCCGTAAAGTATTGATTATCAAAAGGTTTTGACGAAGAAAGTTTACGTCCAACGAGTTGTATTTGATACCCCTCAGTAGCGAGGGTTGTACAAATACGCTGCATACGTTGGTCGTAAGTCAAGTCATTTGTAACAGTGAAAATAATTTTTTTTGTATTCAAAAGTCAAGTGTCATTCAAGGTAAGACAAGTTCAAGATTTTCGATTTTGAGCATCCAAATCAATCTTAGAATCGTTATTTTTTCCCATTTTTCATAAATTCTTCAAACTGTTTTTTTAATACGTCAATTTCAGAAAGAGCCTGTTTCAACTCTTTCTTAACTTGCTTCGCCTCTTCCTTCGCTTTTTTTGCTTTTGCAATGGCTTTTTCTTTTGCACTGCGTTCCTTCTCAATTTTATCTTCTAAACCATCAATAAAACCTTGTTCTTCATCTTCGGCAATCATCTGACGACGAATATCATCATCAGCGATAGCTCGATTTAAGTACCTGACTATTTGTGCCACTTCAGGCGTACTCATGTCGCCTGTATATTCCAAAACATGCGCATCGCTTGTTTTGTATTTGGTTTGACTGAAAACGTCTAACACTTTTTCTAATTGAGTTTGAGTTGCCATGTCTTTTAATCGTGGAATTTGTATCACATACATATCATGTGATAATTGTTCAACAAAATTTTCTTTGATAGGCGTTTTTATCTTTCTACGAGTTACCGCATTCATAAAAGTTCGCCCGACTTTTAGAGCTGGAAATCTGATATATTTCAAACGATACCCTAAAAAATATATTGATGTAATGGGTAAACTATCCTTATTGTTTTTATCCAAATTGTCCGATACGATATAATTTTCACCCAAATATCGTCTAAATCTTTGAATTTCAAAACCTTTTTTAGCTTTTTGAATCTCAATAAGGACTTTTTTCAAAGTTCCGTCTGTCCCTTGAATGGTTGCCTTAAAGTCCAACCTTATTATCCGAACAACTGGTTTCCCCTTAGACTTTACATTGATTGCCATCTCTTGAGGCTTGACCTCGACGGACAATATTTGCTCATTCAAAATAGCTGAAAGAATGATTTTTGCTATTTCAACATTTTCCATGAGATACTTAAAAATAGTATCGTAAATTGGATTAGCTATCTGCATAGTGATGTTTTTAGTGGCTTTTAGAGAGATTTGTTTGATTATACAAACGTAAAACTAATGCTTTTCGATAAAAACAAGGAAAATTCGTGTTAATGAGCAAAAATCATCTCTATTTATATTCTAAACTTATCCCCTTCTTTTTTCAAAGACCTTTCATCGAGCATAAAACCGATGGTTTGAATGACCTTAGTCCGCTGCTTTTCGGCAAATGAATCCACAATTTCTTTCAGCGACAAAGGTTCTCTTTTGAGTAAGGTTTTTATTTTTTCTGAAAAAACCATGAAGTCATCGGTTTCCAAATCGGCTTTGTCTTTTTCTAAACAGACATCACACTCGCCACATTTTTCGGCATCGGTTTGTCCAAAATAATGGAGTAATTGCTGCGAGCGACAAATAT
This sequence comes from Saprospiraceae bacterium, assembly GCA_043728625.1. Classification (GTDB taxonomy): domain Bacteria; phylum Bacteroidota; class Bacteroidia; order Chitinophagales; family Saprospiraceae; genus JAAFJT01. Next base: position 3,540 of record JAYTMI010000495.1, read on the forward strand.
CTAATTCAGCATATTCGATAGACTTTTTCAAACGGTATTCCGCTCGTTTTTTTCTAAACATATACAAGTTCCAATCAATCGAAAGATGTTGTGTATCAGCACGTTCACGTAGGAAAACGATTTGTGGTTTGTCTTTTCGGGGGCGATAATCAATAATGTTTTCACTGTGTAAATACTGCAATGTTTTTTCTAAATCCATTACAGACATGCGCAGAAATTGAGCAATTTGCAACTCATTGAAATTCACATAATCGGTCAATGCACCCGACAAAGCTCTCAGTAAACCCTTCAAAACACGTTCAAAATCACGTTTTCTTATTTGAAAATCATACAATTGTTCTCTATCAACCATAAATTTCAAATTTGACGGCTGATGAACCCCCTCAGTATAAACGAGCCAACCATCTTGTTCAAGGACTTTGAAACAGGAATACGTTGTCAAAACATCTAATTTAAAACGTTGTGCAAATTCCACAATATCCATATCAAAACTCTGCCCTTCACCCCCACCAACAGCCAATTGTAGATAGCTGCCCAAAGCTTCATAAGTGCGGCGAATTTCTTTCATTTCTGGAAAAGAAACCTCAAAATTTTTCTCCAAATTGTTAGTATCACTTTTGTTTACTAACAAAACAGTATAACTCCGTTTGCCATCACGACCTGCCCGACCCGCTTCTTGAAAATAGGCTTCCAATGAATCAGGCAAATCGTAATGTACAACTGTCCTTACATCGGGTTTGTCAATACCCATTCCAAAGGCATTTGTGGCGACAATAACCTTCGTTTTATTCGAAATCCAAGCGTCTTGACGACGATTGCGTTCTTCGGGGTCGAGCCCTGCATGATAGAAATCGGCTTTGAAACCGTATTTTTGAAGCCATTCAGCCAGTATTTTCGTTCCTTTACGGCTGCGGACATAAATAATAGACGTGCCTTTTGTTTTTTTAATAATGTCTAATAATTTCGCTTCTTTGTCTTCTATATTTCGGACAATATAACTCAAATTTTTTCTTTCAAAATCCTGTTGAAAGACTTGATAATTTTTCCTGAATTCTAACTTTTTGCAAATATCTGTCACCACATCAGGCGTTGCCGTAGCGGTTAAAGCCATGACAGGTACATCGGGCATGTACTCACGTATCGCAGCTATTTCAAGATAAGAAGGGCGGAAATCATAACCCCATTGACTGATACAATGCGCTTCGTCAATCGCTAACAGGTTGATATTCATACGTTTGATACGTTCTTTTGCCAAGTCCGTCATCAAACGTTCAGGAGAGATGTAGAGGAATTTCAGTCCACCATAAACCGCATTGTCAAACAATCGGTCAATGTCACGGTAGTGCATACCTGAATAAATGGCAGCTGCCGCGATGTCTCTTTTTTTCAAGTTTTCAACTTGGTCTTTCATCAAAGCAATCAACGGTGAGATAACCAAACAAACCCCCTCAGTACACAAGGCAGGAACTTGAAAACAAATACTTTTTCCACCACCTGTCGGTAAAAGGGCAAGCGTATCGCGTCCGTCCAGTACCGACTGAATGATGTCGCGTTGCATAGGTCGAAACGCCTCGTATTGCCAATGTTTTTTAAGTATGTCTTCAGGTGTCATAGTTGTTGGTTGATTGGTTATTGGGGATTGGGGATTGGGGACTGGGGATTGGTTATTGGAAAGTTAGTTATTTGCACAAACCAATCCCTAATAACCAGTCCCCAATCAGCCAATCTCCAATCAACTATTTACGATAAACCAAAGTTTTAGCCACTATATCGTGAAACGCTTGTTTTTTTGCTGTAAATGGCTGAATAAGGTAGCCCATCAAAGCCAATACGCTCAAAGTGCTAACGATATTGGGCGATAAAAACGCACTCAAAAGAGAAATAAACGAAATAATTTGTTTCATCACAAAACGCACACTGGCATGTTGAAAACTCAAACCTTCTCCATTGAAGTCGGTAACGATTAACCCCAATGCGCGTTTTCCTAAAGTCGCTTTTGTAGGGCTTGATTCTTGTTGTGCGAAGTAAAACAAGTCGAAAACAAGGCTTAAAATACTGGCAATATAGAAATTTGAACCAAAAATATCAACAGGGTCTTCACCCCTTGCTGCACTTTGATACATGTCTATAAAATTGATACCAAATGCCCCTAAAATCATTTGACCCGCCACAAATAAGATAATACCATCAATTAAAGCCGCACCAAATCGCTCCCAAAAGCCAGCATAGCCATTATACTGAGGGGTCGGTTTTTCTAATTCTGAATCCAGTAATTCATTGTCCATATTGCTAACGTCGTTATAATTAAGTAAAAAGTTGGTGATTCCGCGCCAAAAATAAGGAAGCCTTTGAGATATTTAACACTCAAAGGCTTATTTATGCTAATTTAGTTTTTCAATCACATTTTCGTTTTCCCTATTTTCTATAAACCAAAGTACCTGCAATCATATCGTGCAGTGCTTGTTTTTTCTGTGTGAAAGGTTGCATCAAATAGCCTATACCCAAAATCATCGCAGAAGGAATTTTAGAGAAATAACGTCCCACAGCATTGAGCATCGTGATACGCTCACCGTTT
>JAYTMI010000496.1:0-1513 GCA_043728625.1 Saprospiraceae bacterium
CTGATTTACGCTGATTTTTCTTAAGAAATCAGCGTAAATCAGTCGAATCAGTCAAATCTGTGGTCAATTTAAAATCTAAAAAACATGATAGCTAAAACACCCAAACCACCTTATTACGCCGTCATATTCACAAACCTCCGTACTGAGGGGGATAACGGCTACGCTGAAACAGCCGATAGAATGGTTGAACTTGCGGAAACAATGCCCGGTTTTCTCGGCGTTGAATCTGCCAGAGATGAAGTCGGCATCACTGTCTCTTATTGGGCAGATTTAGAAGCGATTCGAAATTGGAAATATCAGATGGAACACGTTGTGGCACGCGACAAAGGCAGAGAGTTTTGGTATCAGTCTTTTAAAACAAGGATATGTCTTGTTGAAAGAGATTATGGGTTTGAAAAATTCAATCCTATTTTTTAATCCACTTCTTCATATTCGCATAATCTAAAAAGTATATCACCTTTAAAGTCAAGCCATTGGTTTGTGGCGTTCTGAAAGTTTTACCGACATTCATCACGTAATTATCATCTTGAATACTTTCTAAGCCGTTTTCAAATTTAGAAATATTGTTTTTCCAAATCACATTGACAAAGCTGCCAGGGGCAAATTGCCAAGTATAAACCAAGTCAATATTAAAAAAGTTGATATTTCGGTCTTGATTGATGCCCCAGTCTTCATGCTTGACCGTACCATCATCATTGAGTTTATAAAATTCTTTATAAACCACATTCGACCAATAATGACGCGCTCTAAATGTGAGATTTGACTTAGCCGTAAAAGCCAATTTCATCGAAACGGTACTTTCCAAAGTCTTCCTGTCGCGTCTGCCAAAAATGATGTCGTTATCCGTTTGCGTCGCATAGCCCAAATCGTCTTTTTCCTTAGAATAATGTGAAAACAGAGAAAAACTAAGGTGATCATTGATACGATAACGTGGCTCGATGATAAAACGCCACCGCGAATGGTCTTCAAATAGACGTTTGCCAAAGCTGATATGAGAATACCAATGGAATTTTTTGCGCTGGTCGGAGGCGAAATTTGTTCCTGTCACGTAAATGGGTTCACGTATAAATTGCTTGCCTTCTGCTCTTGGTTCAAAAAAATCGTATGTTTTTGAGGGTTGTGCATAATGCCAAAGATTCGCCCACCATTGGTTTTTAAAACGTCCCCAAACACCCGTTTCAATGCCCCAGTCCATATAACGCCCTGTGCTGTATTGCAAATTATGATTGACGTTGAACCATGCCTCAGTATTTTGAAACACCTTTTTGGGTTCAACTTGTTGGTAATAAAAATTGATATTGTGATTGATGAAGTTGTTGCCATTAAAAATACCAAAATCATTCGGATCCCATTTATTGTCTTGAATTTCTTGAGCCACACGCCATTGCCAAGTGCCACTCACTTTTCTCGCGCTCCAATTGGTTGTAAATCCACGATTTACGTCTGCATCTTTTTCATATATTTGGCTTAAACGACCGCCAGCTTGTACTTCGTATTTGTTTTTCTTATCCCT
>JAYTMI010000497.1:0-4365 GCA_043728625.1 Saprospiraceae bacterium
AATCAATGCCAATGAGTATGTCATGAACCGCCTTGTTCACGACGAGGGAACGGAAGACCCTTGGATTCGCCTACTCACTTTCAAAAAACAAAGCGGCAAGCGAGCGGCACTCGTCACTTTTGCTGCTCATAGCACCACTTTAAGCGATACGGTGATGCAATTGAGTCGGGATTATAGCGGCATTTTAGTGGATAAAATGGAGCGTGAAAATGGCTTAGAGGAGGCTGTTTTTATGTCGGGTTGTGTCGGCAGCATGGGACCTGATGAACCTAAACAACTCAATGATTGGCAGCAAGCAGCCTTCATCGCCAATGGGATGGAAGATAAAATTGACGATGTTATTAATATTGATAAGTCATTGAAAGTCAATACTTTACGGATGGAAACCATACCCCTCAGTATGCGCGAGCCACAATGGCGAATTGCTGAAAATTGGTGTATGCGACATTGGGTGTGGTCGCGCTTGTATGGCGATTATGATTCAGAAGTAAAAGCCCTGCGCATAGGGGATATTTTGATGGTCGGTTTGCCCTGCGATTTTAGCGGTGAATTGATGCAGCCTTTAGAAGATTATGCGGCATCCAAAGGTAAAAAACTCATCATCACGAGCTTCAATGGCGGCTATGTGGGGTATATTACAAAAGACAGTCATTACCATTTGAATAAATATGAAACGCGCATGATGAATTGGTTTGGACCGGGCAATGGGGCGTATTTTAGTGAGATAGTGATAAAATTGGTAAATAAAATGTAAAAATAAATGACCTATCCCTTTACCATTTTCAACATCCATTTGCATGTTTTTTTTGAAATTCTATCCTACACGATAGGCTTTCAATACTACCTCTATTGGCGAAAAAAATCGACAGATTTGATCGGCGACAGTGATAGATTGTGGATATTTATTGGGGCGGCAGCAGGGGCATTTTTAGGGTTGCATGTACTCGGCATTTTTGAAAAACCTTTACCCCCTCAGTTGTTTAATGCAAATGGTGTGCAAAATAGCCTATTGTATTTCATGTCAAATAAAACAGTGGTCGGTGGATTACTCGGTGGTTTGACAGGGGTTGAATTAACGAAAAAAATGATTGGAGTAAACTCCTCCTCAGGCGATTTGATGACCTTTCCTTTGATACTGGGCTTGATAATCGGACGCATCGGTTGTCACCTTGAAGGATTGGAAGACGGCACATTTGGCAAGCCAACCACATCGCTTTTCGGAATGAATTTAGGCGATGGTATATATAGACATCCGACCAATTTATACGAAATAGTTTTCCTCATAACTCTTTGGTTGTCAATAGTTTATGTAGAGAAAAGATACCCCCTCAGTAATGGTAGCCGTTTTAAAATATTTTTGATAAGTTATTTAATTTTTCGTTTCTTTATAGAGTTTTTGAAACCTGTTTATATTCATCCTATAGGTCTGTCGAGCATTCAGTTGGCAGCTTTGGGTGGAATTGGGTATTATTTATTGCTTTATTTTAAAACCTTAAAAATTTAAACATGAAAAAATTGACATTATTACTCATCCTTATTTTACCTTTTTTAAGCCCGATCTATAGCCAATCTTTTCTTAGTTTTAGAACAAATCTTTACAGTTTTAATCGTACTTATTATACCCCTGATTATATTAAAGCCAAAGTAGGATTTGGCATTGGTCATAAAATTAATTTTGCCAATGACAAAAAGTTTAAGATAATTATGAGTGAAAACCTTGATTTTAAACATACTGATTTTACCTATTTTGAAGGCGGCTTAGGAGGTGGCAACACATCAGAAGGCAATATCAATTTTTTGAATGCTCAAGTTGATTTTCGGGCGCGTATCGGTAAAAAGATATTTGGCGAAGCGGGTTTTTATAGTTCTTTTTCACTTTTAAAAAAAATTACTAAAGGAAAAGTTACTACAACACGTAGGTGTAGCCCTGCATCACCGGGTCAACAGCCAATTTGTTATCCTACAATTTATCAAGAGATTACAGATCAAATTAAAGATTTCAGCCCATTCGATTTTGGTTTGGTGGTAGGGACGGGCTTTTCATTTAGAGATTTGACTATATTATTGGATGGGCAATTGGGATTTTATAAAATATTGGATGTGAGATATGATGAATTCAAATCACGGCAACTTAACTTGAGCTTAATTTTTCCTATAAAAAAACTAAAATTCTAACTTTTTCCAATATGCCCGAACGCCCATATATCTACTACGATTTCACTCTCAGCCTTTGTTCAACTTGTCTAAAAAGGGTGGATACGAAAATCGTTTTTCAAGATGAAAAAGTATTTATGTTGAAAAATTGCCCGACGCATGGGCGTGAGAAAGTGCTGATTGCGACTGATATTGAGTATTATCGCAGCATTCGGAACTATGCCAAACGCAGTGAAATGCCTCACCGTTTTAATACCGAAACGCATTTTGGCTGCCCTTATGATTGCGGACTTTGTCCCGACCATGAGCAACATTCGTGCTTGACGGTTGTGGAAGTGACCGACCGTTGCAACCTAACTTGCCCGACTTGTTACGCGATGTCGTCGCCTCATTACGGGCGGCATCGGACGTTGGAAGAGATTGAAAAAATGCTGGATACGGTGGTGAAAAATGAAGGCGAGCCCGATGTGGTACAAATCAGCGGCGGCGAGCCGACGATTCATCCGCAGTTTTTTGAAATTTTGGATATGGCTAAAACGAAGCTAATTCGACATTTAATGTTGAATACCAATGGAATACGCATTGCAAAAGATATTAATTTTGTAGAAAAACTGGCTTCCTACATGCCCGATTTTGAAATCTATCTGCAATTCGATTCTTTTAAGCCCGAAGCACTGAAAATACTGAGGGGGTCGGATTTGACGGATATTCGGAAGCGAGCGATTGAAAATTTGAATAAATTTAACCTGTCAACCACGCTGGTTGTTACTTTGAAAAAGGATTTGAATACAGATGAAATTGGTGAAATCATTGAATATGCCTTGAAACAACCCTGCATTCGAGGCGTCACTTTTCAGCCGATTCAGGTAGCAGGGCGCAACGAAAATTTTGACCCTGCGACAGACCGCTACACGCTCACGGAGGTGCGACAGGCAATCATTGACCAAACGAATATTTTTTCAGAAGCCGATATTATCCCCGTTCCCTGCAATCCCGATGCTTTGGCGATGGGATATGCTTTGAAAGTGGAGGGCGAAGTTTTTCCTTTGACTCGCTATATTAATCCGCAGGATTTGTTGGATAATTCAAAAAATACCATCATTTATGAGCAAGATGAACGGCTGCAAAAACACATGGTTGAGTTGTTTTCAACGGGTAATTCCGTCGAGTGTGCGACGGATGAATTGAAATCCATCATGTGCTGTATGCCTCAAATTCAAGCACCGAACTTGAGCTACGACAATCTTTTTCGCATCATTATTATGCGGTTTATAGATGCCTATGATTTTGATGTGCGGGCTATCAAAAAGTCATGCGTCCATATCGTGAATAAAGATTATAAAATCATCCCTTTTGAAACCATGAATTTGTTTTATAGAGATAATAAAATTGAGATTTTGGAAGAGTTGAGGAAATGATGAATGATGAATGATGAGTGATGAATGATGAATTTTTGTAAAATATTGATTATCATTGTTTTATGATATGATTTCAAAAAAAATGCTCTGTTTTTTTCATAAAAAATCTATTAAAAATGAGTGAAATATTAGACGATGAACTAAATAAAAACCGCCCGCCAATTCAGAAAAATAAGGTGTTACGGGTCAATGCTATCATCTTTGTAGCCTATACTTTATTGTCTTTATTAGGCGGCAGTTCGGCGGTCATTTTCCATGCTTTTTTTATTGCGGTTCATGTTGCGCTTTGTTTTTTAATAGGTATTGCAGCAGCTATTAGCTCTAATAGTGAAAATGCTAAGTATTACTTTTTAAGCGCGGGCTTGGTGTTATTAATCGGCTTTGGCACTTGTATGGGTTTTGGTAATTTAAGAATCCAATAAATATTTACAAAAATGACTGAAATATTAGACAATGAACTAAATAAAAACCACCCCCCAAATCCACATAACAAGATTTTGAGGGTCAATACTAAGATTTTTTTATCGTATACTTTTTTGTCTTTATTAGGCGGAAGTACAGCATATATTTTCCATGCAATTTTTATAGTCGTACATGTTATTATTTGTTTTTCAATAGGAATAGTGCTGGCATTTAGTTCAAAAAGTGCAGAAGCTCAATATCATTTTTTAAGTATGTTTTTGGTTTTATTAATCGGCTTTGGCACTTGTATAGGTTTCGTCAATATTATAGATTAAAAATTTAAATGCCCTAATAGTTGTATTTTTAATCATGAATTTTCAACATAAAATAG
>JAYTMI010000498.1:0-1647 GCA_043728625.1 Saprospiraceae bacterium
ATTGCCATCAAATCCTTCAAATAAATCTTTCAAATTCATGGTTGTTTCAACCAATGGAACGGCGTACTCCGGAGTGAGTTTTACGTTTAAATCAACATCGTCATAAGGGAGTTTACAGGAGCCAAGCAGCCAACAAAGTGTTGTCAAAAAAAGAATAGTAGATAATTTGCTCATACGATTAAAGTTTAAAAGTTGTTAGTGAATGTTTAATACTTAAATCGGTTGTTTTCATAGTTTGATGACAACAATTGATATGCCTATTTGTCAATGACAAAAGAATATTTGTTGTACAGTTATGCTAAAAAAATGTGGGTGTGAACGTTTTTCTATAAAATAAAATAGATAAAAAGACCCGAAGAATAAATTAGAATTGTCTGTAATGGAATGTGAATGTTCTGTGGAATGCCAATTTTTTATATTGAAATTTTTACAAAAGAACATAAAAATTATGAGAATTGCAAATGAGCTAAAAAAAAACAAGCCCTGCGGCTGTTACAGCGCAGAGCTTATTTATCTTTAATCTTTTATAAATTTCGATTAAATCTATTGCGTTTTCAAACCAAACTTCACCCCTATGCGCACCCGTACACCTTGTGTTGATTTCAACTTAACAGGCACAGCTCCATTGTTAGTTGTTGAGAACGAATAACGAATGATGAGTTTTTTTGCACCACGTATTTTTTTCAATTTCTCGGCATTTATCGTAATCAGGTTTTCCGTCGTCGTGATGCTGGTCGGCAAGCCCAAACTGTTCACAGGAGCCCCTCTCAGTATAGGCGACTTTGTGGTGTACATCGAGTCAATAATAGCTCCATTACTGGTGGCAAAATAGCCTTGAAGCGATATGTCAATAGGCATTCCGTTGTCCGTGATGATTTTAAATTCAGCTTGCGTCACATCGGTCGCTTGCGCGAGGTTGATATCGAAAGTATCGTTCAATTCAAAATTTTTGGCTTTCCCAATCATGGGCACTTCTACTTCTACTTGCAATTCAAATTTACTCGAATCTGTCATAAAACCCGTTATTGTCCTGTTCTGGTCAGGATTTGTCAAACCATCAATATCATATTGAATGGCAATAGGGTTTGAACTCATGATTTCAGCAATATTTGAGTTCGTTTTGTCAAAAACAACCACTGTCCGTTTAGATTGACCAACTTCGTTAATTTTTGGATAATTGATGTCAACACCTACAGTCAAAGGGCTTTGAAGCGGTAACCGTCGTCCGTCCAGCGTCAAGACTTCACCTTGTCGCATAATAGAGCGCACTGGCACGCCAAACGAATTGTCCAACGTGATAATCATACGTGGACTATCGAAATAAACACTGCCATTTTGCCATTTTTCAAAGAAGTCAATTGCGATGCTGTCTTGTGGACCGTCGAAAATACTTTGTCCAAAATAACCTTTGGCATAAGCAAATTCAAAGTTTTGAATCTGATAAGCACCGCCGCCTTTCAAATTGAAAGCTTGTCCGTTTGAGATTTTCCGCGCCGTTGTATAAATATAAATAGAATCGTTTTGCGCCGCCAAACGCCAACCTGCCATCTCAATCGTATCGAGCGTGATACCATTGTGATTGAAATTTTTGCGAAATGCCACCCCGTTTTTAGTCAATTGAGGGATAGAGATAGTGACATTTAAAGG
>JAYTMI010000499.1:0-3527 GCA_043728625.1 Saprospiraceae bacterium
TGCCACCAAAGGCGCAGCAAAAGGACTGTTGGCAAAAGTTTATTTGACGACAAAGGATTACGTCAATGCAGAAAAATACGCTCTTGAAGTTATCAACTCAAACGAGTATGCTTTACTGCCTGATTACACTAAAATCTTTACGCCAGAAGGTGAAAACTCTTCGGAATCGGTTTTTGAAGTCGGGGCAACGGTCAGCACAGAACGTTATGACGGCGGTTCGCAATACAACGAAGTACAAGGCGTACGCGGCGACCCAAATCTCGGTTGGGGCTTCAATCGTCCGTCCGACAGCTTTATTTTAGAATTTGAACCAGGCGACCCAAGACGTGAGGCAACGATTCTATACGAAGGCGAAGTACTACCCGATGGTTCTGCTATTGTGGCAAAAAATCCGCGCATTTTCAATGCCCGATTCAATCAAAAGGCTTGGGTACCGACACATCCGGGCGGCAATGGCTCAGGACCCGGGAATATCCGTTTATTGCGTTATGCCGATGTCATTTTGATTGCCGCCGAAGCCGAAAATGAAAATGGCAAAACGGCTATGGCGTTGACGCACCTCAATTTAGTAAGAAAACGGGCACGGGGAACGAATACAAACATTCTGCCTGACGTAACTGAAACAGATAAAGTCAAATTACGAGACAAAATCTTGCATGAACGCCGTGTGGAATTGGGCTTGGAACAACAACGTTGGTTCGACCTCCTCCGCACGGGTCAAGCCGAAGCTGCAATGGTAAAAAATGGTAAAAACTTTAAGAAAAACAAGCATGAATTGCTGCCGATTCCACAAGCAGAAATAGATTTGAGCAGTGGCACTTTGTCGCAGAATCCTGGATATTGATATATTTTCAAACAAAATTAACAACAAAGGCGATAAAATACCCCCCTCAGTATTTTGTCGCCTTTTGTGTTAAATTTTTTAAATTATAAGTCTAAAAAATACTTGAAACAATAAAAACAGTATTTTTGCCGAAAATATACCTTCAAATATCTTATGAAAAAAATCTACCTTTTTGTATTCATTACAATCGCCAGCTACTTTCCACTTTTCTTAAATTTAGATACGATTCCCATGATGATTTGGGATGAAGTGCGTTTAGCAGTCAGTGCTTACGAAATGAATCAAAGTGGGAATATCTGGGTCGTTACCTACTTAAATATGCCCGATTTGTGGAGCGTCAAACCACCCCTCAACATTTGGGCAATTGCCCTTAGTTTTAAAGCATTTGGATACAATGAATTAGCCTTGCGTTTGCCCGCTGCATTGTCTGGTTTATTCACTGTTTGGCTCATATTCTTCTTCTGTTTACGCCAATTTAAAAATGAATTTATCGCCGTCTTTTCTGTTTTAGTTTTAATCACATCCAAAGGTTATATAGATTTCCATGTTACCCGAACAGGCGACTATGATGCTATGTTAATATTCTTTGAAACGGCTTATTTGTTGTTTTTTATTCAATATTTATTAGAGAACAATCTTAAAACTAAAAAGATATTTTTATACTTATCAGCGACAACTTTATCACTTGCGATATTCACAAAAGGCATTGCAGGATTGTTTTTTATGCCCGCTATTTTTATATTTTTATTAGGGCAAAAAGAATTGAAAAATGTATTGAGAGACAAACATTTTTATTATGCTCTTATACTTTGTTTCACACCTTTACTCATTTATTTCCTCTATCGAGAACACCTTGCAAAAGGTTATTATGAAGCCGTCTGGAAAATGGAATTTTTTGGTCGCTACACAGATGGAGATGGTGACAATTCAAGATTAACAATGACATTTCTTGAAAAATTGAACTACTATATAGGTAGAATGTACGAAAGTGAATATTTACCGTGGTTCTATCTTGTTCCTTTTGGCGTAGTGAGTTCTAATTTGTTAAACAAAAAAGCCAAAAAAATCGCTTTATTATTGTTCCTCAATGCCCTTATTTTTTTAACAATTATGACTTTTTCAAACTCTAAAAAAGAATGGTATGAATCACCTATTTATCCATGTTTAGCAATCATTATCGGCATTGGCATGGCTTGGTTATTTGATAATTTTAAAACCATCAATCTACCAATTGTTAAACGTTTCCCTTTTATATCCAATTCAATATTTATTGTCTTGTTATTTACAATACCTTATTTTAAAATTATTGAAAAAATATACCTTTTTGAAGACAATTTATTCGATTGGCAAAAGCGTCAATACAGACCCTTTATGTTAAAACTAAAAGAGAATAACTATGAAGTATTGCAATTAGACTACAATCCTACCATTGATTTTACAAAGCATAATTTGAATAATAACCAAACAAAAATTGGTAGCCTATCGGCAAGAGATCCACTTTTTAATACCGAAAAATATCAAAAAGGGAGTAAATTTATGGTCTGCGAAAAAGAAGCGAAGGATTCCCTTCATCTGAAATTTTCATACAAAGTTTTAGAAACTTATCGGGAATGTGAATTTGTAGAAATCGTTGAAAGTCAAGGAAAATAGTAAAAGTGTTGGTACTTTTTTGTCGAAATCCTTTACACAATGTTACTTCTTCGTTACAAATATTTGTCTATTTTTGTGTTTTCAAAAATAAGTGTCATAAATACAAAAGCAACTACGGTTCAGTGACGGTTTTGGAAAACCCCTGGGCAATCGAATTTAGAGATGCCAAAGGCAAATTATTGACAAAAACGAAACATTCGAGCGATAACAAAGGCTTTTGCGCCAATATGCCTTTCTGTTTTGTACGTCGTGCCGCCGATTATTCGCGCAGTGTGGGTGCTGTTTTCGAGATTTCGCCCGATGAAAAGATATTCGGTTGTGGCGAGTCGTTTGCCCCTTTCAACAAGTACGGTCAAAAGGTCAATCTCTACACCTGCGACCCAAACGGCGTGGAAACGAATGGTATGTACAAACCCATACCGTTTTTTATGAGTAGTCGCGGCTACGGTATGTTTATGCACACTTCAACGCCGATTACCTACGATTTTGGACAAACTTATGGTGCATCAAACGCCCTAATGATTGGCGATGAAGCCTTAGACTTGTTTGTTTTTCTGGGAGAACCTAAGGACATTTTGGACGAATACACCGATTTGACAGGCAAGCCGCCGATGCCACCGTTGTGGTCATTCGGTTTGTGGATGAGCCGCATTACTTACTTTTCAGAAGCCGATGGACGCAATATTGCCGCTAAATTGCGTAAAAACAGTATTCCAACAGACGTTTTGCACTTCGATACAGGTTGGTTTGAGACAGATTGGCAATGTGATTATGAGTTTGCCAAAAGCCGTTTCCAAGACCCTGCAAAAATGATTTCAGATTTGAAAGCAGATGGTTTCCGCACGTGCCTCTGGCAATTGCCTTATTTTGTGCCTAAAAACAAACTTTTTAAGGAATTACTGAGGGGGGGCTTCACGTCAAAAATGCGAAAGGCAATATCCCTTTTGAGGACGCTGTTTTGGATTTTACGAATCCAAAAACGGTTGATTGGTATCGCAGCAAAATCGGCAATCTCTTGAAAATGGGTGTGAGC
>JAYTMI010000500.1:0-1512 GCA_043728625.1 Saprospiraceae bacterium
TTGTTTGCGTCTCCGTCCTTTGCTTGCCCGTTTGTTAAATCAAAATCTTTCATTTTTTATTATGCTTTTGAAAACGTTTTGTATTTTTACGAAAAGATGTTGAATGTTTATGTTTACAGTGCTTCAAAAACAGTGTAAATTTAAAACAAAAATAGATTATAAAACAAATAGTTTCTAATTTATTTTAAACATTTTTTATCAACATATTTGTTTCTAAATGTGTAAAACTTGTAAGAACAACATTTTTAAAATCAACTATTTGTTTTAAAATATTGATTTTCATGCAATTACAAAACATTATTTTTACACCTTTATCATAAAACCGTCTTTTCTCATTCCTTAAATTTCAAAAAATCATGGGCGAATTTGCAGACAGCATCGTCAACCAACGTTTCAAAATTGTTTATAATGAGCTTGAAAAAACAAACAAAATCAAAGGTAAGTCCGACATCGCTTCCAAACTCGGCACCTACAACCACGTCGTCAACTCTATTCTCAAAGGAGACCGCAACATCACCGTCGAACAGCTTCATAAGTTGTTTGAACTCTACGGCGTGAGTGCCAATTTTGTTTTTGGCTTCTCCGACGATATTTTTCTGCCTGGCTATGAAGCCGTTTCGACACGACCCAAATCTGAAAGGCTATTTGGGTTAAGTAGTCGGCAAAATATCGTCCTTTTGCCCAATCGTGCACTGGCAGGTTATGCAACGGCGACGGATACCCCTCAGTATTTAACGGATTTTCCACGCTTTTCAATACCTAATATGGAGGGAAATTTGATAGCCTTTGAAATCAGCGGCAATTCGATGGAACCCACGATTACAAATGGCGATATTGTCGTCTGTGAAGAGCTTGAACGTGGCGAACCGATAAGAGACAATCAAGTGTATGTCGTTGTCACCGATGTCGTTGTCGCTAAACGTATTCAACAAGTTAAAGACGCTTCAAAAGTCCACGCTTTGCGTTTAATTTCTGATAATGAATTCTACAAACCTTACGAAGAGTCGTTGGAAGATGTTAATAAAATACTGCGTGTAAAATGTCGCTTGACTTCTCACGCTATTCAGTAGTATCTTTGTCCGAAAATAAGAATGATGAAATATGAAAACCTCATATTTCATCATTCTTATTTCATCATTCTTATTTCATCATTCTTATTTAAGAAAAAGTCCTATGAAAAAAATCATTTTAGTTGCTTTCACGCTTGGTTTTGTTTCGATTTTGAATGCTCAAACGGCAAAAAAAGAGACTTCTTCTCCAAAAGAGTCCTTCGGACAGTATAAAGCATGGACAACGCCGCCGCCAGAATTTCGGCAGCCCAACCAAATCAATAAAATATTTCCATTCGACATTGCTTTAAAAGATACGGCGGGTACGATATATAACTCTGCCGAAGTGTTGAAAACAGGCAAAAAACCACTTGTTTTAGTCTTTTGGTTGACCACTTGCGGACCTTGCCTTTTGGAGTTAAGCACTTATAAATCAAAATACGATGATTGGAAAAAAGAAGCC
>JAYTMI010000501.1:0-1693 GCA_043728625.1 Saprospiraceae bacterium
AACGCGGTGCTTGCATTTAAATGATAAATTTGAAAAATGAATAAAAATTAGTTTGATAGACTCCCTCTGAACTCAAAGATACGCTAAAATACTGAGGGGGTATCTAAGCACCAAGAGAATTGTTCTTTTTTTAATGCGAAATTATCATTCAAATACTTTACTACTCTTTGACTAATACCATTTTTACTTTATCTGCTTTTGCGATTTGTTTAAAGAAAACAGCTAAATCATTATTGTTTTTAGGCGGATAAATTTTGTTATTCAACACCAAACATCTCCTAACCAATACTTTGTTTTTATCTAATAGAGATGCTTTGAACTCATAACTGCCAAAAAGTGACGTGATACTGAGGGGGTCTGGTAGGTTCTCAACTTTGAATCCGACTGGTAAATCTATTGTAACGGAATCCATTTCTGTAAAACCTCGGCTATCGGCTTGTACTTCAAAACGTCTTGTGGAGTCGGATTGAAACGTTTTGTTCCAAACAGAAAGCAAATTGACTGGTACAAACTGCCGTTTACCACTTACTGAACCCAACTGACGAATGTCTAACTGCATTGTTTCTTCAACCGATGGCATACGCGACAAGTGTTTTTGAAAGCTGAGGTTTTGTATTTCAAAGTCATTGATTTTAAGCCATTCATACATTATCTTTTTTCTGAAATCAGCACCGAATTCGGATAGCCTTGCAGCGTCTTCTTGTTTCGTACCACTGTACAAACTCGTGGCATTGAGTTTAGCCCCCCCCTCAGTATTTAGGGCTATTTTGATGTTTCGGCTCACAACATTTGTTTTTTCATCATACGCAGGGGTTGTCACCAAATGACCACCATCAGGCGCGATGAGCAAAGCGGGGCGGCTATCGGTAAATGTGCCGAGATAACCGCAAGCGGCTGTTTGGCTCGTGCATTCCAACCAAACGGTGTCGGTCGCCATCGGTACGCAAGCAATGACATGATTGAAATAGCGATTGGGGAAGTCCGGATATTGCGTCTGTTCGTCTTCTCCTGCTCTGATGATAACATATTGACCCTCAATGCCAACAGCGTGAAGCATCGCAATCATATAGTTCGATAAGGCTTTGCAATCACCATACTTCCGACGGTCAACGTCAGTTGCTGCTATCGGTTGCCAGCCGCCGACACCGAGTTGAATGGAAAAATAGCGCGTTGTGTTTTGTAGTTTCTTATAAATTCTTTCGATTTTGCAATAATCATCGGTGCAGTCTGCGACAAGTTTTTTCAAGTCATTGACAACTGTTGGTGGCAATTCTGAACGTCCTTTGTTGAGTTCTGTCTGGAATTTACCCAAATTAAGCCATGTGTCGGCTTTCCCCGTATAGCCATCTATTGAAAACTCTTTGGGCGTTATTAACACGAGTGGAAATGGCTCGGATACTGAGGGGATAAACGGCTCGGCAACAATCGCTTTTAGGTTTTTAATTGACCAGTTATAGGTGTTCCCATTTTGAAAAACCTTTCCAGCTAGATTAATTTCTTTATAAAGCAACTGGACATCAGGCGGTACCGTCGTAAAAAATGAAGCATTCTCGACAGCTTCATTCACATATTTTTGTGGTGCAAAAACAGGACAATGAAAGAGTGCTTTATACTTTGTAACAACTTTATACTCAACAGTATATGGAAAAGCGAGTCGTGGGAAAACAATCTTTTTGTAGCGTCCATCGTCAAT
>JAYTMI010000502.1:0-2792 GCA_043728625.1 Saprospiraceae bacterium
TTTGCTGATGCAGGTGATTTGATACCCATAGATGGTAAAATAGTGCGCTCGACGCAAGTGTTGATTGATGAATCTGCCTTGACGGGCGAATCCGCTTCCGTTGAAAAAACAATAGGCGTATTGCCCGAAAATACGATTTTAGGCGACCGTACCAATATGGTTTTTAAAGGGACTTATGTTTTTAAAGGCAATGCTTACATCTTGGTCTGTGCGACGGGTATGCAAACAGAATTGGGTAAAATTGCCAGTTTAGTTCATTCATCAGACCAAGCCGCTACGCCTTTAGAAAAGAAATTAGACGTGTTTAGTAAAAAGCTGATTAAAATAACGGTGGGATTGGTGGTGCTGATTTTTTTCGCTGGATTGCTAAATGGGCAAAAATTTATGGAAATGTTGGAAACGTCCATTGCCTTAGCGGTAGCGGCTATTCCCGAAGGCTTACCTATTGTGGTGACGATGTCGTTGGCTCAAGGGATGTTGAAATTAGCACGGTACAATGTGATTGTTAAAAAACTATCCGCCGTAGAAACATTAGGCGGTACAAATGTGATTTGTACGGACAAAACAGGCACACTTACCCAAAATAAAATGGAAGTGGTTTTAATTAAGACCCCCTCAGTAAATTGGCAAAAAGATGCTGATTTTAAAGGTCATGAAGAACAGTTTAAATTAATTACACAAGGTTTTATTTTATGTAATACCGCCAATCTTGAAATAGCTAATAATGAAACAAAAGAAATAGGCGATCCGCTTGAAATTGCTTTATTAAAATTTGCACAACAACAAGGCGATGATATTTCCGCAGTCCGCACCCAATTTAATAAAAAAGACGAAATTCCTTTTTCAAGCGAAACAAAAATCATGGCAACGCTGCATGAACACGAGGGTTTATATGTCACGTATGCCAAAGGTGCTTTGGAAGAGTTGTTGCCAAAATGCACACATATTTTGGAAAATGATACCGTGTCGTTGGATAAGGTTAAAAGAGATTATTGGATAAAAGAAGCAGAAGTATTTGCAGCTTCTGGTCATCGGATGATTGCCATAGCTTATCGTCAAGACAAGGCTGCAACAGCTTTATCAACGGATAATCTTGTTTTTATGGGTTTTGTGGGTATGATTGACCCACCAAGACCTGAAGTAAAAGCTGCCATTGATGAGTGCAAAACGGCAGGTATTAAAGTCGTGATGATTACGGGCGACCACCCGACTACGGCACAATATATAGGTGTACAATTAGGCATTACAGAAGCGGGTGGAGCGGTAATGAATGGAAAAGACATGAAACACTATGAAGATTTGACCAAAGAGGAAAAAAATAAATGGCTGAATACAGATGTCTTTGCCAGAGTCAATCCAAAACACAAGTTGGATTTAGTCAAAATTTTTCAAGAAAAAGGCTATATAGTTGGTATGACAGGCGACGGCGTTAACGATGCACCCGCTATAAAAAAGGCAGATATTGGTATTGCAATGGGGCAACGGGGTACGCAGGTGGCACAAGAAGTATCGGATATGATTTTAAAAGATGATTCCTTCAAATCTATTGTCGTGGCTATCCGACAAGGGCGCGTTATTATTGAAAATATTAAAAAATTTGTCACTTTCCTACTGTCTTGCAATTTGAGTGAATTATTAGTTATTGCTACTGCTGCCATTATGAACTTGCATTTTCAGATGTTTCCCTTACAAATACTTTTTATTAATCTCATTACAGATGTCTTGCCCGCATTGGCTTTGGGGGTAACAAAAGGCGGTGACGATGTGATGAAATTGAAACCCTTGAAGGCTTCTGTGCCCATTATTGATAAAAATCGGTGGAAATTAATCTTTTTTTATGCGGTTGTCATGGCGAGTGTCTGTACCGCAGGCGTTTTGATAAACCACTATTTGTACCATAAAAATGATGTTTGGGATACGGCTATATGCAACAATATCTTGTTCTTTTCCCTCATAATTTGCCAACTTTTACATGTTTTTAATATGGGAACGGGCGCATTTTTTAAGTCCGAAGTGATGCGAAATAAATATGTTTGGTATTCGATTTTGGCAAATATTATTATTGTGTTTGGTGCGATACAGATTCCGTTTGTACGTCAAGCATTGAATATTGTACCGATGAATTTGAATGAATGGGTGGTTATTCTTGCAGTTGGTCTATCGTTTATGGTTATCGTTCAATTGGCAAAGGTTTTTAAATTGTTCAAATCAAATAAATAAACGCTCAAAAATGCTTTTATACTGAGGGGGTACAAAACTCACAAACGCTTGATTATCAACAAGATAGTCAAGCGTTTTGGGAAATTTCGGGAAAAATTTAATCCCGAAATAAACTACCCACCGCATATAAAGGTCTATTTTGCATCCAATCTTGTTGTTGATAAGGTAATGCCGAAAATCGTATCGCTTCTAATTGGTATTTTTTGTAAAATTCGCTAAAACTTTTAGAACGGACATTCTCGCCTGATTTTACTTCAATGGCAATAATTTTATTCCCTTTTTGCACCAAAAAATCTACTTCGGAGCTACTGTTTTCATTTGTCCAATAGCCAATAAAAACACCTTCCGAAGATAATTGTTGCCGAATAAATTGCTCGGCTAATGCCCCTTTAAACTCTTCAAAAATTCGATTTCCTTCAATAAGGACATGGCTTGATAGCTGCGATAAAGCACCCAAAAGCCCTACATCAACAAAAAACAATTTAAAAACAGTCCATTCTTCGTAGGCTGTTAAGGGCATTTTAGGCACTTTTATTCTATTGGTTTTAAGCAAAAGCCCACAGTCTGTAAGC
>JAYTMI010000503.1:0-6018 GCA_043728625.1 Saprospiraceae bacterium
AAATTGTAAAAACTTTCCCAAAACCATTTTTTTGAGAAGGGTTCAGTGAATAAAACGCTGGATTTTACTTGTTCTGTGGTGTTAGCACTCGTATTGAGTTGCCGAATCTGTTCCGTAAAAGTGGTCGCTTGAAAGAACTTATTGATTGAAAATAAGTTTTCCGTACCATCTGAATTATTGTTGTTATAGCCACCGCTTATCGCCAATGAACGCCCTTTCTTTTTGAACTTATGGCGGAAAATAGCGGCACTCGTGAAACGCACAGCATTGAGGTCATTGCCGTTATTGAGGTATAAAGAATTGGTGTTGACATTATTACCTTTTGAAAAAAGTTGATTCTGAATCGTTTCACCATTATTTTGACTGAAACGCAAATTGCCCTTGACAATCAATGCATTAGTCGAGTCAAAATCATGTTCGAAACGAGCCGCAACGCTGTGGTTGTTTCTAAAATCCGATTTTCCAGTCGTGTCGGTGCTGTAAAAACTGCTGTCTTTGAGAAAGGTCTGACGCTTTGAATATTGGTCGAGATTCAGTTGTGTTTGGTTGTAAAAATAACTTGAACTCAACTTCGTTTTTTTGTTGTCATAATTGTAGTTGACACCCGTCCCTGCGTTTTCTGTGAAACCACGTCCATCATAATTATTGAAAGGCACATCACTGTTGTCTGATGAAAAATAGCGAAAATTGCCGCCGCTGTTGAAACCAAAATCACCGTTATCGTTGTTATTAAACGAATTTTGACCTTTAAATTCGCCATAATCCTCCCAGTTGACACCCGTTTGATTGATGTTATTAGCAAAACCGAGGATAGAAAACTGTTCTTTTTTGTTAAAGCGATTGTAATTCCCCCTTCCCGCCCATCTGTCCGCCGTACCGACTGCGCCAGAGACCTTCCCGAAAGAACCTTTTTTAAATTCTTCTTTCAGTTCCAAATTCATGGCTTTATCTTTTTGACCATCGTCAATGCCCGTCAATTTGGCTTGTTCTGATTTTTCTGTAAAAACCTGAACTTTTGAGATAATATGGGCATCGAGGTTCTTCGTTGCGGCTTTTGGGTCGTCGCCGAAAAAGGTTTTACCGTCCACGTATAGTTTTTTTATATCCTTGCCCTGCGCTTTGATATTGCCATCGGCATCTACATCAATGCCGGGCAATCGGCGCAATAAATCCTCAACAGTCGAACCGGGCGGCACCTTAAATGACGAGGCATTGTACTCTATTGTATCGCCGCGAATAGACAACGGCGCTTTAGCCGTTTTGATGACGACTTCGAGCAATTCCTTGGTTATAGGCTTAATTTTGATGTGCCCCAAATCACTCAATTCACTTACTGAGGGGTCTAAATGTTGTTGATATGGCAAGTATCCAACATAAGATATTTTGAGTAAATAAGTCGTATTCTTAATGTTTTTGAATGAAAATGCCGCTTTCTCATCGCTGCGTGTGAAATTGATGAGGGCAGAATCTTTAGGATTTAACAACATAACGGTTGCAAACGGCAAATCCTCGCCAAGTGTATCAGCGATGACACCTTGAATTGTTATTTTGGATGGGTTTTGCGAAAAAGCGATGTTGGCAAAAAGGAGAAAAACAAAAAGAGCTTGTAGCTGCTTCATTTCAGATGAGTTAAATTGTTTTAGTGAATGACGAAAGGAAATATTTCCCAACGTGGTTTTTTCAATGCTATAACGACAAATAAAAATGTAAAATGTTGTTTGCTATTAAATTAACAGTCAAATTACTGAGGGGAGCATACGTATAAATACACTTTCTTCATTTGTTAAATTATTATTTTTCAAAGGTATTGTGAAGTACCTTTTTCAGGCTTTTTCAATTGTAAAAGAAAGTAAAGGAGATGTAAATATTTCAATACGCTTGTATGGGAAGATGTAAATGATAAGCGATTTGGTGCGAATAAACCATTTATTGACAATATGTCATGCTATTTCGTTTTAAATTGACACAATGGCAGGTTTTTTAACAAAAAATGTCTTTTTGACAGCTAAAATTCCAATGGAACAGAACTTGCAAATAAGGGGATGTAAAGTGCAATAGATGTTTAAAATCTTAAAATCTCTTGTCTTTGTAATTAACAAAATATGGTTTAACTTTTTAAAATTTTAAAAAATGACACACGTAAGATTCAACCCAATGGCTCCTGCTATCCGTTTCCAAAATTTGGATAAATTTATTGCGGACGTTTTCAAGACACCTGTTTTCAATGACGATGCAAAATCATGGACAGCGACCCCCTCAGTAAATGTGGCTGAAAATGGGGCAGAATATCGCCTTGAAGTCGCTGCACCCGGCTTGACAAAAGAAGATTTCAAAGTCAATATTGAAGACAACATATTGACCATTTCTGCTGAAAAAACAATGGAAAATGAAACGAAAGAAGGGGAGAAATTCCTCCGTCGGGAGTTTGGTTACAGCACGTTTAAGCGCTCATTTACTTTGCCTGAAACGGTTGATATTGCCAACATCAAAGCGACTTATGAAAATGGCGTTTTGCATTTGACATTACCAAAAACAGAAGTAAAAAAGACATTGAAAACAATTGACATTCAATAAGATAGAAGAGTTAAGATATGTTTTAGGGTTATATGAGGTTTAAAGTGGAAGCCTTCTCGACTGAATCGGGAAGGCTTTTTTTGACTAAAAATACTGCCCCAAACCAAACACCAAACCATTCCCATCGCCTTTTATACTCCATCCGTAGTCTAAACGGATATCAAAATCGTAGGCTTTTTTATAGATAAACCGACCACCCACACCGGCAAATAATTTCATGCTTTTTGAGGACACCATATCTGATAAATTTCCACCAGATTTGCGCCAAGTCCCCGCATCTGAAAAACCAACTAATTGCAAACCAAATGTTTTGTTCTCCCACACGGTTTGCCGATATTCGAGATTTAGAGTCACCGAAGCAGTACCTCTATCTATCCTATCACCGATGCCTCTTATATTGAAATAATTATCGGACACAAAGGGTGCTAAAAATGGATTACTGTTCGTGGAAATACCCAAACGGCTTCGAAAAGCGAGATTTCCCTTCGATGGATAGGTTTTAAAATAAGTCGTTTCATTAGAAATAAAACCAAAAATAGAATTGTCAGAAGGCGAAAAGGTCGCATACGAATTGAGTTTATTTGCCCAACCATTGAGGTAAAAAGTCGAATAATTGACGTTATTGAGTGTATGCGTTGCTTTTGCGATGAACCGTTTGCTGTGGTACATATCTATTTTTTTATTCTGCATATCACCCATCGGGAGCGTATATTGCTCATTCATAAACCCAATACCGAATTCAAAATCGTGGCGATTGATGTCAAAACTGTAACGCGTCGTCACTTCGGCATCTAAATTGGTGTAGTTAAAAATTTCGGTGACACCCCGAACTGGCACAGGCTCTAATATTGACCATTTTTTTAATAAATAACTTAAACTCCATTGTTTGAAAACGAAAGGGAAGGTTTGTTTTAAATAAAACGAATGGCGGTCATTGTACTGATAAAACAAAACTGTGCGTATCCCTTTTCCTAAGCCATTTTCATCTTCCAAACCCACCCGAATCCATTTGTTGCCCTCCGTCGCTCCCAATTCCAAGATGGGCAAAGCTGTATGAATTTCTATACATTTGAAAGTGATAGTCGTGTCATGGGTTTCCGATTTAATTGAAGCGTTGACATCGGTAAAAAAACGCATATTTTTTATCTGTTGCACGGCTTGTGCAATACTTATGGAATCCGTAGGTATGTGCTGCTCCCAGCCTATGAATTTTAGTAAATACGTAGATTTTGTTCGTTTCACGCCTTCAAATACTACTTTTTGGGCTTGAATACAGTGGGTGATTAAACTTAAAAAAAGTATTAAGCTGCTGCATAAAATTTTAGATTGGATAGGTTTTATCATAAGCAGAATGTTTGAAATTGGTGAAAATATGGTAAATGTTGGTAAATCAATAGGTAATCTTCTCCATTATCGTTTTCGGACTCATATACCGTTCCCCTTCTTGAAACCCATTTTTTCCTGCTCCGCCCCATTCTTTTATCTTCAAATTTTGACGCACTTCGGTACTCCACGACAACAGTTGATAGCCTAAACCGTGTTCTATCGTCCTTTTATCCGTGTTGTATTCAAACATATCCATTGCTTTTTTGTTGACTTGCATGAACAATAATTTTATAAAATATCCACTTTTTCGGCTGTTAAAGTCTGCAATATGGCTTATTTCATGTCCTAAAACGCCTATTTGGGCATTAAAAGAGAGGTTTTTCAACAAAATAGGTTCTAATTTACCAATTGTTTTAGAACTAATGGTTATCAAATATTTTCGATTTATGGGTTTTTGAAACACTGCCCATATACGCGGTCTGGCGGCAAGCGGTACAAGCGTTTTTTTGACTTTGAAGGTGATTTTAGTTTTTTTCAGTTCTGGGAAAAACAATAAAGCGCCTTGTATTTGCTTTCTGAAAGTGCTGTCAATTTTTTTATGAACTAACAAAGAATCGCTGAAATGGGTGGCTATAAAAGCAGGTGTTAAAACCTTCTGGATGGGGACTTGTGCCGTTGTTTTTAAGGCAAAGAAGCACGTCAAAAAACCAATTATTGTCACATTTTTCATCTTTATATCTTTATCAAAATCGTATAAAATTGTAAAGCTGCGAAGCCAAAAAAGGCAAATGCAATCAGTTTGTCCATAATCTTTTGTAACCATAAAAGGCGTTTCCAAAGTAGTTTTCCAAGCAAAATGAAGACTAAAAACCCTGCAAATGTGCCAACTGCGGCGGCTAAGGTGAAGTAAAAATACGCCTCTGGCTCGGGTTTCAATAATCCATTTTGAATAAATACATTGCCCCACAAAAGCCAAAAAGGATAAACAACGACATTCGCAAAACCTAAGACAATGCCTTGATAAAAAGTATTTTTGGGTAACAATTTAACCCTCTCAGTATCAGGCTTCTTTTTTAAGTTTTTTATGGCTAAAAATATCAATATAGGAATGGAAACAACCGCAAAAATCGAACTCAAATACGGTATCGTCAACAAGACATTCATACCCAAAAGGGTGATGCCAATTTGGAAAAATTCAACGACTGATGCGCCCAAACTGAATGAAATAGCTTGTTGTTGCCGTTTCGACAATGTCAATTGTAGTATCGTCAAGTTGAGCATACTCAATGGCAATGTACCGATAAAGCTACTGGTTAAGCCTAACCATATATGATTTAGTATTTCAGTATAACTCATTGACAATAAATATTTTTCAATTATTTTTTGTCATTCTGAACGCAGTGAAAGAATCTAAAAGATAATTCCATACAGATTCTTTCACTGCGTTCAGAATGACAAAAAAAGTCCTTTTCACTATTCCAAATCCTCAACTTCTTTTTGCCTTTTTACAAAAATTTTATATTCATTCAGCGTCATATAAGGTACACCCAAACGGTGTTGTGCCGTTGAAACTTCAAATATCTTTTTCCACAATTTTAGATACGCTGACCAGGTTTCAGAAAGCGGAATATTGGGGTCAAAAATGTGGGCAGGGTCAGAACCAACGCCGTTTATTTCTAAAATTTTCACATTTTTGCCCGTTTGGAGGTCAGATACTGAGGGGGTCTTTATGTCCAATCTGAAAACAAAACAACCAGGCAAATCGGCTTGAATTTTGTCAAAAGCAGCGACCATTTCCTTTGAAATCAAGTGATTATAGTTCAAAAACTTCGTGCCTCGGCAGTGATTACCGATGTGTTCAACGACCACTTTTTCGCCTGCTTTGGGTATCGAACACAGCAAATCGGCACTTTCTCGTTTGAGTCTGTCAATTTGCAAAATACCTCTTGGGTTTTGCAGCAACAGACATTGTACCGCCAATTTGCCATCGCCTGTTACAGTCAAAAACTCCTTCAAAGTAACCGATAAGATGCCACTTTCGCCTGTTTCTGGGTTTTTCCAATACAAAACAGCTGCTTCGATGGGATAATCCACAAATTCCTCCATCAGAAATGTTGT
>JAYTMI010000504.1:0-6035 GCA_043728625.1 Saprospiraceae bacterium
GCTTCAAACGATTTCGAATAATCACCAATATCATGATATATAAATGTCGCAGGTAAATGCACATAATAGCCCCAAGAATCGCCGCCATAAGCCGCCTTGCGCCAATAATCCATTTTGATAAATGAAATGATGTAAAAAAGGAGAAGTCCTAACCAAACGAGTTGTGAAAAGCTTTTGCCCATTATGTTTTGCTTAAAAGTTGTGTTGTTCTTTTCTCCAAAGGTATTTTAATTTTACAAAATGAAAGCGATTCGTAAAAGAGTTCCCCCTCACAATATCAATATTGTTTGGCTGTGATGCGTTTTACATATACCTTTGTTTTGAAAAACCTACTTAGAATCACTCAATCATCGCTTCATACATGAATATTATTTACAAATTACTACTCTTTTGCTTTGTTTCTGTTCAACCGTGTTTGGCTCAAAAACAGACTTTCACCAAGCCAAAGTCACGTGCAGAGACGCATCAAAGCATTTTCAACACAAAAATGCAAATGCCGAGACCCCTCAGTATGGCGGAGGGTGTCATCGCTGTGGGCAAGACCTTCATCGGTAATCCATATCCCAAATCAAATGTCGAAACAAGCGGCAAAACGCCCGATAGCAAGGTTGTTTTACAACCGATTGGAAAAGAAGTGCTGGTGATCAATCTCAAAAAATTTGATTGCGTCACGTTTGTAGAGTCAATGGTTGCGTTTACCCAAACACAGATGAGTGCAAAGCCCACCTATGATGTTTTTAAAAACAATATCGCTCATATCCGCTATCGCAATGGTGCTATTGATTATGCAGCACGCCTACATTATTACAGCGATTGGCTGTATGAAAATGAAAAAAGAGGCATTTTGATAAACATAACAAAAGAAATCGGTGGCGAGGTATTCAACAAAGATGTCTTTTATATGAGCTACAAACGCGATACCCTATACGGCAATATGGCTGACCCAATCACTTTTAACACCATCAAAAAAGTTGAAGAAACCATCACCAAACGCGAAAAATGGTATATCCCCAAAGAACGCGTCGCAGACATCGAATCGAAACTCAAAGACGGCGACATCATCGGCATCACCAATGTTATGGATGGTATGGATATGGCGCACACAGGTTTCGTTTTATGGCAAAACGGACGCGCGTATATGCTTCATGCGTCTTCGCAGTTCCGTCAAGTTATCATCACGGATGTGCCCTTAGTGGATTATTTGCTGCGGAATAAAGGACAATCGGGGATTATGGTGGGGCGGTTGAAAGGGTAAAGTTTGTTTTTAGTCTCAAAAAATATTTGTCTTGCAAAAAATATTTGTCTTGCAAAAACGATTATCTTTGCAAAACAAAATGATTTATAAGTCAAACAAAATAGTTTTAATATACACATGTCATTCCAACAACTTCTTCTGAATCTTGGCATCAAAGATTTTGACGGTAAGAGCAATTTTTACCGATATGATGTTGTATTGAATTCGACCAATTATTCCAATAATATTCCTATTGAGTTTTACTTTGTACCCAAAACCTTTTTATTTGAGGATAACGTCTATGCTATTCACGAGAATATTTGGAATAAAAATGATGTTCCCAACTTCATTATCTTGTCAGAAGAGGAAACGTATATTTTTGATAGTAAAATTAAGCCGAATAAGCAAAATCCTTTCTATGCAAAAATTTATAACTTCAAGCATCATAGCCTTTTTAACAATGAAAACCCAGTTCTTAAAGAACATTTAGACTCGGGTTATTTTTTTGAATTTGTTATTCAAAAAACAAAGAAAAATAAGCAACAAGAAGTTGATAAAGACTTATTGCTAAACTTAATCGCATTGCGCCAAGACTTATTGAATGTTAAAAATGACGAATCAACTATTCATCTATTGATACTTCGTTGCCTATTTTTAAAATATTTAGAAGATAGAGGTATTTATGAAAAAGGTTATGTTGTTTATGCATTAAAGCACTCATCAGAAGCCCTTATCAAAGCTTTTAATGAGGTAGGCAGAATTAACGGTGATATTTTCAAATATAACATATTAAACCTTGAGCAAATTGAGCCGAGGTATTTGGATTTAATAGCTCGTTTCTTTACCTACGATTATCAAACAGGACAAGGCTCGTTATTTCCATATAAATTTGACTGTATTCCCGTTCAATTGATTAGTAACGTTTATGAAGCCTTTTTAAGCGATAGCAAAAAGAAAGGGAAAGGTATTTACTATACGCCCAAATTTGTAGTTGACTTTATGTTATCTGAAACGCTTAAACCTTTATTGAAAAGTAACCCCGAAATTACAATTTTTGACCCTGCTTGTGGTTCTGCAGCTTTTTTAGTTGAAGGATTCAAAGCAATTATAACTCGCAATAAGGCACAAAAGGACTTTATAAAAAAGAAACAAATCCTTGAAAATCAAATATTTGGCATTGATATAGACCAAGATGCGTTACAAATCGCTACATTCAGTTTGTATTTAACCTTATTAGAAGATTTAGAACCCGATTTCATTCGCTATCAGATTGAAAAGCAATCACCTATACTACCCAATCTTATAGGTAAAAATCTTTTGTGTGGTAATTCTTTGACGGATGATGAATTATTTGCGGATAAAAAATTTGATTGTATTGTAGCTAATCCACCATGGGGAAGTGTTCCCAATGATATGGATAATGAAATATATCAAAAAGAACGCAAAGCAATAGGAGGCAAAGGAGAAAATGGATTGAACCCTATCTATAAAAATGTTTCTGATTATCAACGCTCACAAGCATTTTTATTGCGGATAAAAATTTGGAGTTATGAAAAAACACAGTATGCGCTTATCGTCAATAATGCAATTTTTTTAAATGAAAATGCGAAAGAATTTAGGTTAGATTTAATAAAAGCGTACAGTATAAAAACGATATATGAATTATCTGACCTGAATCCTATATTGTTTCGAAAGAAAACTATTGGCGAAGTAAATGGAAGAAAGATTGAAAGTGGTGCAACAGAACCTTGTGCTGTCATTATTTTCAATAATCAAAATATAAGTAACTATTTGGCATATATTACTCCTAAATTAAACACATTATCAACTTTTTTAGAAATAATTCAAGTTACTGAAAGAGATATAAAACGCATCAATCAAACAAAATTTGAAGATGACTTGCTTTGGCGTGTATTAGTTAATGGCGATGTAGAAGATTATAAATTAATTGAAAATTTACAACGAGATAGTTCTTCAATTATTAAATGCCGGTCAGGATTCCAGCCTAAAAAAGGAATGATAGAATTGGGAGAACCAGATTACCGTCCAATTGTCAAACCAGATGATTTTGGTGCTTTTTTTATAAAAGATAAATTAAAAATATTTAACTTCAATGTTGACTTACATAGAAAACGAGTTGAAAGTATTTTTGAAAATGAAAGAATATTACTCAAAGTACGACCTACTCAAAAAAATAAACTGAAATTAGATGCAGTTAGAATTGAAGGCAACGAAATCTTTCAAGATGATATTCTCTGTATAAAAGTCCAACAAAACAATCAGTATATAAATGATTATACTTGGATATTAGGTATAATTAACTCCTCATTGATAGGCTATTATGTCTATCAAGTGTCTGCACAATGGGGGAAAGGTGATTTGAAAAGGAGTACTATTAGAAACAGTGATATTGAGACGATTCCTTTACCAATTATCAAAAATAATGTAATAAAAGAACATATCGGTATAATTGTAACTCAAATTGAAAATGCTAAAAAACAAAACCGAAATATACAAGCCTTAGAACAAGAGCTTGACGATTTGGTTTTTGACTTATACGGTTTATTAACGTTTGAAAAAGAAATCATTCGCGAATTTTACGATATTAATGTACACCGTAAAAATGATACCGTAAAAGAAACCGACTTAAAAGCATATTTTGTAAAGTTTAAAGAAGTTTTTGAATTAGCTCTGTCAGAGGATTTGGAGATGAAAGCAACATTCAAAATTTCTAAAAACATAGGTGCGTTTCTTTGTATTCGGATTACGGATAAGTTTATAGATAAAACAGAAGTTTTCGTATTAAGTGACATTAACGACGATGACCTTTTTCATGCTATCAAATCACAACAGTTAGAACACGCTTATTATTCTAATAAATTGAATGAAATAACGACTAAAATCTATGAGAATGAACGCTTTTTCATCATAAAAAGTAATTATTTCAAAGATTGGACTGTACGGCAAGCAATAAAAGATGCTAACGAAGAAATCAAAATTTTCACCCAAGAAACTACCACAATTTCTTAATGGATAACTCTTTTAATCATGCGTTTAAGGCAAAAGACCCAGCCTACATGACAAATTTGAAGGCGCGGTATCCCGAACCACAAGATTTGGTTGAAGGTTTATTTCTGCGAGCTATTATAGATGCCTATCATCGTATCAAGTTCAGACCCGAGGTGAAAAATATGAATGAAAATGACATAAGAAACTTATTTATTGAAGACTTTAAACAATCTAATACGCCGTTGAACAAATATATTCAGAATAACGTAATTACGATTGCATCTGAAAATCAAGCAAATACAAAAAGTTTAATCCAAAGAACTGATATTGAGTTGCACAGTAATATACACCTAATACATTTTGTCATTGAGTGTAAAAGATTGAGTTCTGCAGAAACGCGTTATGTGCAAGGCACAACCAAGAATGGCAAATACGAAATAGATGGATTAGAAAAGTTTTTGCACCTCCAATATGCTGAAAATGAATCAATTGCAGCAATGGTGGGATTTATAGTGGGAGGAGATGTCATTAAAATTACGAATGGACTCAAACAAAAAGTAGCTATATTTAACCCCGACAAAAAAATGAACGCCTATATTGATTTACAATGTATTGGTTGGGAGAATAGCTTTCAATCGTTTCATTTAAAAACAAATCGGTCAACATTATTGTTGTTTCATTTGTTTTTTGATTTTCTAAATACCCCAAATAATGATGATTGATTCTCAATGAATTATACCTTAATATGGAACAACTCAAAGAATTAGAACGCCTACGCGAGCTGCTCGCCCTTGAAAAAAAAGCAGACCTAGAATTTTTCAAAACGGTCATACAAAATAAGCCCCTTGAACAGCGTCGAGCCGAAGGTTTCACTTGGTATCCGCTGCAAATCGTTCGGACGGGTTATACTTTTGGCGACCGTGCGTTTGTCGTCGTTGAACGCAGTGGCAGCCCCGATTCGCCGCATCAATTCCGTTCAGGCAATGTGGTTCAGATATTTACAAATGACAAAAGCAATACATACAGCGAAAAATCGGGTGTGATTAACTACGTCAACAAAAACCAGATGTACGTCATTCTGAATGCCAAGGACTTGCCAGATTGGATAAATGACGGTCAAATTGGCGTTGATTTGTTGTTCGATGACCGCACTTATACAGAAATGGAAAAAGCCATTGCCAAAGTGATGAATGCCAAAGGAGACCGTTTAGCCGCCCTCCGCGATGTCCTTTTGGGTTATAAAACCTCTGAAAATTTCAATGCCAATGCCCCCCTCAGTATGCCGCGCCTAAACGAGAGCCAAAATTTAGCCGTGCGGCAAATTATAGACAACCGCGACATTGCCATCATTCATGGTCCACCCGGCACCGGCAAAACGACTACGCTCGTTGCTGCCGTTAAAAAATTATCAGAAACAGAAAATACGATTCTTGTCACTGCGCCATCTAATACTGCTGCTGATTTATTGACCGAAAGGCTTGATGCCGAGCATTTGACCGTCCTCCGCATCGGCAATATTTCACGTGTTGACGAAACCATTGTGCGACATACCCTTGAAGGACAGCTTTCTACACATCCCGAAGCCCGTAATATCAAAAAAATAAAAATAAAAGCGGCTGAACTCCGTCGCATCGCTCGCAGCTATAAACGCAAATTCGGTTATGATGAAAAATCACAGCGTGACCGTCTTTTAAAAGAAGCCAAAGACCTTTCCGCTTGGGCAAACGACCTTGAAAAACGCATCATTGACGAAATTCTCGATGGCGCACACGTTATTATATGTACGCTCGTC
>JAYTMI010000505.1:0-9871 GCA_043728625.1 Saprospiraceae bacterium
CGTATTACGGCAAAGGATGTTATACATAACTTCTATTTACCTCATTTTTCGGTAAAAATGGACGCTATTCCAGGTCTGCCTACGTATTTTGTTTTCACACCTACAATGACAACGGAAGAGTATCGGATGAATTTGAAAAAATATCCTGAATACAACGTTCCTGCCGACCCTGCTGAACCGAATGGTCCAAGGAAATGGGAAGTCTTTAACTTTGAATTAGCTTGTGCTGAATTGTGCGGTAAAGGACATTTTTCTATGCGCCGTGTTGTGAAAGTCGTGGAAATGGCTGAATATGAAAAATGGGCATCAGAGCAAAAAGCATTTTTCCCAGATAATATTGAAGGTAAAGTAGAGCCAGGCAAATACACTTGGTGGAAAGGAAATGGTGAGGCTAAGGCAACAACGCCAACAGAAGCAAAGCCAGCTGAGACAGTACCCGCAGTACCAGCACCGACAATACACTAAAAAGAGGAGTAGGAATTTTAAATTCAGCTAAATAAAGACCCTTTTTATTGATATATTTTGAAAATACTGAGGGGTGTATATTTTTTAAAAAATAACCTTATTTTAGGTTTAACTCATAAAAACGCTTAAAAAATGGCTAACGTCACGTATAAAGACCCGGAAGTCATCGTGGAAGAAACAGGTTGGGAAGACGGTTTTCATGACCATCACCACGGTGATAAATACCAAACTAACTTCTTGTCCCACTATGTATTCAGCACGGATCATAAAATGATTTCCAAACAATTCCTCATTACGGGGATGATTTGGGCATTAATTGGTGCGGGTATGTCTATCATTTTCCGTTTGCAATTGGGCTTCCCTGAGTCGGATTTCAGTTGGCTGCGTCCTTTACTCGGAAAATGGATTGTCATTAATGAAGACTCGGGTATTGGTAAACTCGAACCAGAGTTTTACTATGCGCTTGTTACCATGCACGGTACAATTATCGTCTTCTTCGTATTGACGGCGGGCTTGTCTGGTACGTTTTCCAATCTATTGA
This sequence comes from Saprospiraceae bacterium, assembly GCA_043728625.1. Lineage (GTDB taxonomy): Bacteria > Bacteroidota > Bacteroidia > Chitinophagales > Saprospiraceae > JAAFJT01. The sequence goes on from JAYTMI010000505.1 coordinate 1,007, forward strand.
TTCCCTTGCAGTTAGGTGCACGTGATATGGCATCGGGCTTCCTTAATATGCTCTCGTATTGGTTTTTCTTCCTTTCGAGCGTTGTTATGTTCTACTCATTGTTCCTTTCAACAGGTCCTTTTGCGGGCGGTTGGACAGCTTATCCTCCCCTCAGTGCATTACCGCAAGCTTCGAGTGGTTCAGGTGCGGGTATGACATTGTGGACAGTCAGTTTGGTTTTGTTTGTTGTTTCCGTCTTGTTAGGTGGTATTAACTACGTAACAACCGTATTGAACTTGCGCACAAAAGGTATGACAATGTGGCGTATGCCCTTGACAATATGGGCGTTCTTAATCACAGCGATTCTCGGAATTTTGTCTTTCCCTGTTTTGGCATCTGCATTTTTCTTGTTGATGTGTGATAGAGGTTTGGGTACATCATTCTTTTTGAGCGATATTTTCATCGGTGGCAAAGCACTTGAGCATGTCGGTGGTAGCCCTATTTTGTACCAGCATTTGTTCTGGTTCTTAGGACACCCTGAGGTGTATATCATCATTTTGCCAGCGATGGGTTTGACATCAGAAGTCTTATCAACACACGCACGTAAACCAATTTTTGGTTACCGCGCAATGGTTTATTCGATTTTGGCAATTGCCTTTTTGTCTTTCATCGTTTGGGCGCATCACATGTTTATGTCTGGTGTCAATCCATTCATCTCTAACTTCTTCGTATTATTCACATTGATAATAGCTGTACCGTCTGCGGTGAAGGTATTCAACTGGATAGCAACGCTTTATGGTGGTAATATTCGTTTCAATTCACCTATGTTATTTGCAATGGGTTTCGTATCCATGTTTATTTCAGGTGGTTTGACAGGTATCTTCTTGGGTAACTCTGCTATTGATATTCCGATGCACGATACGTACTTCGTTGTAGCTCACTTCCATATCGTTATGGGTATTGCTGCCTTCTTTGGTATGTTTGCGGGTATTTATCACTGGTTTCCTAAGATGTACGGTCGTTTTATGAACGAAACACTTGGTAAAATTCACTTTTGGGGAACCATCATTGGCGCTTATGCCATCTTTTGGCCTATGCACTATATCGGTTTAGCTGGTGTTCCACGTCGTTATTACAGTTTTGATACTTTCGATGCCTTCAAAGGTTTCGCAGATACAAATAAGTTTATTACAATTGCTGCCATCATCGTTTTTGCTTTACAAGTTCTTTTCGTTGTCAACTTCTTCTGGAGTATCTGGCGCGGTAAGAAAATGACGAACAAAAACCCTTGGCAATCAAATTCATTGGAATGGACGACTCCTATTCTTCCAGGACATGGTAATTGGGGTGATAAGTTGCCAGTTGTACACCGTTGGGCGTATGACTACGGTAAAGACGGTATCGAATACATTCCTCAAATTGAACCAATGAAGCCAGGAGAAACGCCAGGCGATCATTAACAAAATAAAATTCTGTACAACGTGTCAGTTATAAAAAACGAAAATATAGGGTTGGGGTCGTCATTTGCTCTGAAAGTTAGAGATTATGGTGTTCTGATGAAGTTCAAATTGTCTTTAACAGTTGTTTTCTCCGCAGTTATGGCATTTTTGATTGCTCTCGATTCTAATGTTGTTTGGTCGGATTTATTAATACTGTTTCTCGGTGGACTTTTTACAACTGGAGCAGCAAATGCGCTGAACCAAGTCATTGAAAAAGACTATGATAAATTGATGAAACGCACTGAAAATCGTCCTATTGCCGTAGGTCGTATGTCGGTTTCAGATGGTGTTTTATTTGCAGGTTTACAAAGCCTTGTTGGTATCTCGCTTTTAGCGTTTTTCAATCCATTGACGGCTTTTTTAGGCATGGTTTCCTTGATTTTGTATTCTTTTGTCTATACACCAATGAAACGCGTGTCTAATTTTGCAGTAACAATTGGTGCGATTCCAGGAGCTTTACCTATCGTTATTGGTTGCACAGCTGCACAAAATGGGCAATTTACATCATTGGCATTAGCTCTTTTTGGCATACAATTTATTTGGCAGTTTATGCACTTTTTCGCAATTGCTTGGTTGGGTGATGAAGACTATAAAAACGCAGGTTTTTATTTATTGCCTACAAGCGATGGTGCAAAAGACGAAAGAGTTGGAAAACAATCCATTATATATTCGCTCTTTCTGTTACCTGTAAGCTGGATGCCTTATTTATTAGGCGCAACGGGTATCACTTCAGCAATCAGTCTAAGCATTTTAGCATTAGCTTTTGTTTATTATGGTTGGGATTTGTACAAGAAATGTTCGCGTGAAGCCGCTCGTGCTCAAATGTTTTTTTCGCTCGCATACTTGCCTATTGCACTGTGCGCGCTTTATTTTGATAAAATTATTTGATTGATATTTTAACAAATTTATCATTCATCATTTATCATTTATAATTATTAAAAATGGCAGAGGCAATAATAAACAGAAGAAATAGGATTCACCCTTGGAAATTCGCGCTTTGGCTCGGTTGCGGGAGTATCACAATGATGTTCGCCGCATGGACAAGTGCTTATGTTGTTCGACAAGCCGCAGGGAATTGGTTAGAATTTAGATTACCAAGCATATTTTTTGTCAATACAGCCGTCCTTTTATTGAGTAGTGTAACTTTACAACTCTCTTATATGAGTTTCAAACGCGAAAAAGAAGGTTTATACAAAGGCTTATTATTGTTATCAACCTTGTTAGGTATCTCTTTCGTTGTTTTACAATATGTGGCTTGGACAAATATGAAAAGTATAGGCGTGCCGTTGACATTAAATCCTTCTGGCGATTTCATTTATGTCTTTACAAGTTTTCACGCGGCACATGTTCTCGGTGGTATTGCCGTTTTGTTCGTTGCTTTAGTTCATGCTTTTTCATTGCCTTTCAAACCCACAGCTAAACGTAAATTGAGGTTTGAATTGACTCTAACATACTGGCATTTCGTAGATTTTTTATGGATTTATCTATTTTCTTTTTTCCTTTCTCAATCGTAAAAAAGCCTTTTTTACTGAGGGGGGTGATTTAAGATAAAAATTTGACAATCAATACTTTAAGCAAAGTCAAAAATAATTTTATACTAATGGCTTCAACTGACATTTTAGAAAAAGACCTACATCACGACGACCACGCTCCTGCGGTAGAAGATTGGAGTGGTGGTTCTGAACCGTTTAACGCGAGTTATGGTAAACTCATGATGTGGTACTTCTTGTTATCAGACGCATTTACGTTTGCAGGATTCCTCATCGCTTATGGCTCTTTGCGGTTTAGTATGCCGACATGGCCCGTTCCCGATTTCGTATTCCGCACTTTCCCTTTTGCGGGAGAAACACATTTACCACTTCTTTTTGTAACGGTTATGACATTTATTCTTATTGTGTCTTCTGTTACGATGGTACGTGGTGTGCAAGAAGGACACCGTGGCAACAAAGGTGGTGTCGTATTTTGGATGTTATTGACCATTATTGGTGGTGCAGCTTTCTTGGGCTGTCAAGCTTGGGAGTGGACGACTTTGATTAAAGGCGAAAACATGAGTGTTACGCGCAATCCTTTTGGTCGCCACGAAATTGCCGGTACATATACAATGGACGAACATGGTCATCCTTACGAAAAAGGTGCAACTCCTGAAGCGTTCAAAAAAGGTGAAGGCTATTTGATTCATGCTGAACATGATGCAAATCATGAAGTCGTAACAGATGAAGCAGGTAAAACTAAATTTATTCAAAGAACTTATGTGACTGAAACGGGTGAACAAGGTCAATTAGAGTTTGGTCCAAAGCAATTTGGTGCTTTATTCTTCTTTATCACTGGTTTCCACGGTTTCCACGTTTTTTCAGGTGTTTTATTTTTGGCTATTATTGCCATGAATGTAGGTAGTGGTTTGTACGACAAACGCAAAAATCACTACGAAATGGTTGAAAAGATTGGTCTTTATTGGCATTTCGTTGACTTGGTTTGGGTATTCGTCTTTTTGGTGTTTTATCTTTTATGATAATACCCATATCCGAAGGAACGCCTTCGGCATCAGTAAAAGAAATCAATTTTTTGAAAAAAAATAAAATGTAAAAGAAATGGTCAGCTACGAAGAAGGCTTAGCGGTCGTTAAACGCGGTTTTTGGTTACTCGGTGCGATAACTATCGGGGAAGTTTTTGTTGCACTTGTTGGCAACGGACACATTATACCAGGTTTTCATTTGCCGAAATTTGTCATGTATCCTATGATGATTTCAATGTCGTTGTATAAAGCCTATTGGATTGTCTATAACTTTATGCACATGGCTTATGAGGTCAAGGGTTTGGCGATGAGTGTTTTGTTGCCTTGTTTGCTACTTGTTTGGGCGGTTATCGCTTTCTTCCAAGAAGGCGGCTCATGGGGCGCACGTCGGCAACAGATTAAAGATAAAAATGAAAAGGTCGTCAAACCTATGTCGAAAGCAACTGGGATGATAGATACTAAAACGCTCGAACCGAGCCAAATTCAATAACAAAAAAGGCGGGGCTAACAGTTCCGCCTTTTTTGTTTATACCCAAAACCTTTTGATAATCAATTTGTTACAGTCATACAAGATTGTCATTTGAATGAATTGTCGTTCATTGTTTATCAATGTCTTCATTCATCACTCATCATTTATAATTCATCATTACCTTAATGACTATTGAAGAGCAAAAGAAAAGCAAAGGCTTTATTCAGGTACTTGTAGTATCCTTGTTTTTGGTTATCATACCTTTGGTCACTTTTTTTGTACAAAGGAAAGGGATGGCTGAAGGTATAGAGTTGTACAAGGATTTAAAAAAAAACTTAGGGCAAATGCCAGCCCAATTCGATGCAATCAATTACTCGAATGAACATTTTGATGCCACTGAACTGAGTGGTCAAACCCTTGTCGCCTCATGGGCAACGGCGCAAAGCCGAGATTCAATTTTATCCATTATGCGGACGATAAACCGAATTCCGCAATTTCAAGAAGAAGTTGACAACCTTCAATTTTTAACTTTTGATACAGCTTCAGACACCACATTCTTTAAGAACTATTATTTCAACTTGACACGCAATGAGCGTGCAAAGTGGTTGATACTGAGGGGGGGCAATGACATTCAACAAAGTATAAAATTACCGAATGGCTATTCTATCGCTTTGATTGATACTAGCGGCATTATTCGTCGTTTTTATGACATTCGTGAAGCAAATGAACGTAGAATCCTGATTGAGCATATTTCAATCATGCCTTTAAAGAAAAAAAAGACAATCGAAAAGAAAGATCAAAAGCAAATGTAAGTAATGATGAATTTTTGCAAGTGATTCATTATCAATTATTTATAAAAATTAAATACCAATGACTTATTTTATGGAGAATACAGCCTTAGCAAAAAAATTGAACGTTTATGCGACCATCGTTTCTGTTGTTGTTTTACTTTTAGTAGCAACAATGCGCCAAATCCCACGCCTTGACTTAGGCATTGATTTTTCATTTTTACCCGCTATTTATTCATTTACAAATCTATTAGCGGCAGTTTTTTTGATTTTAGCCTTGAATTTTATTCGTCAAAAGAAAGTGGAACAACATCGAAAAATGATTTATGGGGCTTTAACAATGTCCACTTTATTCCTTCTGATGTACGTTTTATATCATATTACAACGCCAGAAGTAAAGTATTGTGGAGAGGGTTCGATACGAACGCTTTACTTCTTTTTGTTGATAACACACGTGGTTTTGGCAGCCGTTAGTTTCCCTTTCATTTTGTTTACCTTTGTGAGAGGCTATACGATGCAAGTTGAAAAACATAAACAGATGGCAAAATGGGTTTTCTGGGTGTGGTTGTATGTGGCGATTACAGGACCTGTCGTCTATTTAATGCTTAGACCATGTCTGAATAGCTGAAAATAGTAAAATTTCGTTTTATCTTTGTCCAAAATTATAAAGAAATGAAAAAAATACTGAGGGGGGCGATTTTAGTGATTGCCTTGACATTTATCCAAAATATAGAAACAAATGCCCAATGTCCGATGTGCAGAACAAGTTTGGAAAGCAATCTGAAAAACGGTGGAACGATGGGACGCGGCATCAATGCAGGCATTTTAATGCTGTTCGCTATGCCTTATTTACTCGTCGGCGGTATTGCTTATGTATGGATAAAAAATAAGAAAGGCAATGAAGACCAAGAGTTGGAAGCTGAAATGGCTGAAATTGCTTAACAACAAAGAAATCCTTCCAAGCGAACTTGGAAGGATTTTTTTGTAATGTCTAAATCACTTGAAGATATTTTAGTAGCCAAACTAAGAAAAATATCCCCGCCGCAGAAGATGTTAAATAGCCGAGCCAATATTGACCAATGGCATAAAACACGATACTAGCGACCAAAGCGATAAGCGCAAACCAAAGCCATTTTTTGACTGGGTCTTTGGTGTCAATACCTGCCTTTGCAAGCATGTTTTCAAATTTAGCTAATTTTTTTTGTGCTTTGAACTCTTTTTTCAAAGCAGATGACTGTTGTTCAACGGTTGTTGTGGTTGCATGTGTTGAAGAGACGATAGCACCAACAGGTTGAATGAACAAAAATGCGCCCATAATGAGCAGGAGAGTAGTTCTCAAAATTTTCATAGAAAAATTGGTTTAAATGTGAAAAATAAGGTTTTGAACAAAGGGCAAGTTAGGCTGTTTTTTTTAAAGATTTGATATACTGAAATAAGGTTTTATAAATATTTTGTTTAACACTATTCTTTCGACCTATAAATGCCCATAGATAGATTCAGCCAGCCTAAAATGAAAAATAAACCGCCTAACGGTGTTATTAGTCCTAACCAACGTACCCCCTCAGTACCTAAGGCTTCTGAAAGCGTAAAGCCATAAAGTGACCCCGAAAAGCATAAAATACCCGCAGCAAACAAACCGATGCTTCGTCTAATATTTTGATTGTCAATAAATTGTGAAATAATGACAGCGAGTGCCATTGCCAAAGCATGATAGAAATGATATTGCACACCCGTCTTAAATGTCTCGATTTGCAGGGGCGAAACAAGTGTTTTTAAGCCATGTGCGCCAAATGCGCCAAGGATAACAGCGAGTCCTGCGAGTAGGGTAGCGGCAACAAGTCCGTTTTTATTTTTCATTTTTTGATGTTTTTTATTTTTTTTGACCACTGATTTTGCTGATGCGACAGATTTTCACAGATTTTTTAGTTCCCTACTGGATGACAAAGAAAGAAATCAGCGTAAATCTGTCGCATCAGCAAAATCAGTGGTCTATTTTATTTGCCAATCAATCGGCTCTAAATCATTCATTGTCAAGTAAGTATTCGCTTTTGAGAAATGACGGCAGCCTGAAAAAGCATTGCCTGCAAGCGGCGACGGATGTGCCGATTCGAGGACAAGATGCTTGTCGGTATCAATGAGTTCTTTTTTTCTCTTGGCAAAATTGCCCCACAGCATGAAGACTAAATTTTTGCACTCGGCAGATAATGTTTTGATGACAGCGTCTGTAAAAAATTGCCAACCAATTTGTTGGTGGGAAGCGGCTCGATTTTTTTCAACTGTGAGCATAGCATTTAACAAAAAAACGCCTTGGTTTGCCCATGCCGTTAAATCGCCATGTGTGGGTTTTGGAAAACCTAAATCGGCTTCAATTTCCTTGTAAATATTCTGCAAAGAAGGTGGTATTTTGACACCTTTCGGCACGCTGAACGACAAACCCATTGCCTCACCTGGATTGTGATAGGGGTCTTGTCCTAATATAACTACTTTCACATGAGCAAAAGGTGTGGTATCAAAAGCATTGAAAATCAAGGGACCGGGTGGGTAAATCGTTTTTCCAGCAGCTATTTCATTTTTCAAATAGGTAGCAAGCGTTTGAAAATAGGGTCGTTCAAACTCACTTGATAGGGCTTGTTTCCAGCTTTCTTCGATACGTATATTACTCATTTTTGATAGATTTTGGATGATAATTGAATTGTAAAAGTACAATAGTCAGTCGTCACCTACCAAAATTAGGCGATTATTTTCTGAAATTACTGAGGGGTAGGCGTTTATTGTAAATAGTTCGTTTCCGTAAGCAAAAAAGGATTGACTTTTTTCTTCAAAAACCAAGTTTTCAAACGGTAGGATGCACTTTCCCAATAGTGATAGGTTTCAAAACCGTAGCGTTCAAAGACAATTTTGTTCCGCCAAAGGGCTGTTTCGACATAAATTGGTAAACGGGCTTGATTGGCTTTTTCAAATACGAAATTTTTGATTTCAATGGCGGTTTTGTTGCCCCGCACTTTATCAGGCACAGCGAGACACCATATATAGATACCTTTCTCGTCAGCAGGACGAACCGATTTGATGTAGGCATCGCGGCGGAACATATTCAACAGTTTTCTTAAATTTAAAGCACTAACTATGAGTTTCAACAGATTGAAATAATCCAGTGCATCCATTTTTATTGGTTGCTCGCAACAAACAACCAAACCTTTTGAATCAGAAGTAATGAAAAGACCGTTGCGTTTTAAAGCAAATTCAAAGGCATAATCGGCAAGCCGCTTTATCATCGTCTCCTTATTGAATATGGGGCGAATCATATAATTGACATTCGGATTGTCTCTGAACGATTCCGTAATGATATGCTCGACGAGTATTTTATCTTTTCTTGTTGCTGATCTCATTGTCTTTTTGCTTGAAGGAGTGATGTGCGTAAATTGTTTTTTGAAGGATATTCTACAAATTGATGACAGTAAAGTTCGCTTCAATAGTCCTCTGATAGCAACAACTTTGATACCTATTTGCGATAAATATGAAAATATAATTCTCAAAAAGAAGGGAAAAGAAATTTTTTCCTAACTTTATTCCCGATTAGCGGGAATAACTAAAAATTGAATTCCCGATTATCGAGAAAAA
>JAYTMI010000506.1:0-3814 GCA_043728625.1 Saprospiraceae bacterium
ACTTGTTGTTTGATGGGGTCGCCACCTACGTCCTTACTGACGGGGGCGGAATTGCCTTCGGAAACGGGGAATATGTAAGTTCCTCGTGTACTCAATGCAGAGGCTGTTTCACTACTGATAATCATTCTTTCGGGAAAAGCCTTCTGAAAAGCGGGATAAAGTGGCGTTGTTCTAATGCCTTGAAGGTGGGCATAGGCGGGTGCGTCTCTGATGCCTTCGCCTTGATAGTTGAGACTCATAAAGTCCATGACCTTTGTAAAAGGCATGTCGGGTTTTGCAAAATTTTGCGATGCCGATGCGGGTCTTGTCGGGTCTTCTTCATGCACAATATCGTGTAATTTTTGAGCAATCGCTGCGCCCGCTTCTGCGGTGTATTGTTCACCTACTTCATTGCCAAAACTCCATGCAAATACTGAGGGGTGGTTTCTGTCTCGACGAATAAAAGCGCGTGTATCTGGCTCATACCAGTCTGGAAAAATAAGGTGGAAATCCCAAGGCGTTTTCTTACGTTCCCAACTGTCAAATATTTCGTCCATTACTAAAAAACCCATGCGGTCAGCCAAATCTAATAGTTCAGCCGCAGGAGGATTATGAGACATACGAATGGCATTACAACCCAATTCATGCAACACTTCAAGTTGTCTTTCGGCTGCTCGTACATTAAATGCAGCACCTAATGCGCCTAAATCGTGGTGTTGATTGACACCTTTTAGCTTTATCACTTCATCATTAACGATAAGTCCTTTGAGGGGGTCAAATTGTATGTTTCTGATGCCGAATGGCGTTTCATAGTCGTCTATTGGCTTGCCATCGGCAAAAAGTTGGGTATGAGCGATATATAAATTAGGTTTTTGTTGCGGATAAGGTCCCCAGAGTTTAGGGTTACTGGTGTTTATGATGCTTTCTGTTGTTTTACTTTCTCCTGCGTTTAATTCGATTGTTGTTGTTGGAAATGCTGCTTTACTTGCATTTATGCGGTTACCTTTTTCATCTAAAGCGTAAATGTCGGTTTTGGCTTCAATTTTTTGTGGCGTTGTACCTTTGTTTTCAACTTGTAAAGCCAGTTTTACAGTGGCTTTTGTCGCTGATACTGAGGGGGTCGTGATTTGAGTTCCCCATTGACTGACATGAACGGGTTGCACCTTAGTTAACCAAACATTTCTATAAATACCGCCGCCGGGATACCACCTTGCAGAGTAGTTGGGGTTGTCAATTCTGATAGCTAATTGATTATCACCCTCAAAATTGAGGTAGGGTGTGAGGTCTAAACGAAAAGAATTATAGCCATAGGGCCAGCCACCGACCAAATGACCGTTGAGCCAAACCATGCTGTATGACATAGCACCGTCAATCTCTAAATAAATAATTTTGTGGTTATCTGCTGTGGTTAGAGCCAGTTTTTTACGATACCATGCGACACCATGGCTTGGCAATCTGCCCATGCCGCCGCCTACTTCGGGGTTGTTGCCTTCATAAAAAGGTCCTTTTATCGCCCAATCATGCGGTAAAGTTACTTTTTCCCAATTTGCATCTTTAAAATTATTCTGTACAAAAGGGAAATCTGCGCCCGGGTCGCCTGCTGGACGAATATGCTTTTTTGCAGGGTCTTTGATAAAATCATTGCCCGATGGTAAAATCCATTTTTTTAAGACTTCTTGTGTTGCCTTTACCTCTACGGCATCTGTTGGTCTTGAATCGGCTACTTTATTGTCGTTGCGGTCTGCTACTTCGGGTCTAACGTCATACATCAATTTATCAGGCTCGGTGGTGTAGCGCATAAATCGCCAATCATCGTTGATGCTCATACGATTCCTCATCGTAGTAGCTGAAATATTGGATTGAGTCTTTATTCTTGAACTTTGGCAATTTGTAAAAAGGATACTTAGAAGTAGCATTTTACCAACGATAGAAAATGTCTGCATTATAAATTGTTTTTCTTTTAGTAATGAAGCCGAAAATTTGGATTCTTCATATTTTTACACTTGATGCGTTTGTGAAATTTTATCTCCAATTCTGAAAAAATCAAAATCCGCATAGCCACCCACATTTTTAGTCGCATAATTAAAAAACCCATAACGATAGCCCATAAAATGAGGCAGCGTGTAAACCATTTTTAAAGGCCCACCAATCGTTTTCCAATCTGTTCCGACGAGACTGTAATAGAAATACGCCAAATCCGTTTTTTTCTCTGAAATCACATTCTATTTTGAAAAATATCGTGTTTTTACTGAGGGGTATAAAAAGATATAAAGAGAGTATTTTTCTCATTTTTTATTAAAACTTTTTTGTTTCTATCCCCTCCCCGAAAGAATCGGGATTTCGTAATTCAACAGTATTTTTACTAAAATTCTATTTTAAAAAGCTTTTAAAATGTTATTCTTTAAAAAGCAATTGAGCAAAATTGTACAAATTATTGCGCCACACGGGCCACGTATGCCCACCCCGATATTCGCTATATGTATATTTGATATTCATTTCATCGAACTTTGAAAGCATAATTTTACAGTTTTTATAAGCAATGTCTTCAGAACCACCCATAGAAATCCAAAACTGCTTCAGATTGCTGTTGATAGACGCAGCATTTTTTTTCATGAAATCATATTGTGGGTCAGAGAGTTTGGTATTATTAGCCCACCAACCTGAACTGAATACGCCCAAATAAGCAAACATATCAGAATTCCTTACGCCAGCGTGAAGCGTTTGCAAACCACCCATTGAAAGCCCTGCTAATGCTCGGCTATTAGCATCTGTTTTTATTCTGAAATTATTTTCTACGAAAGGCATTGCGCCATTTTTAAGCTCATTTTCAAAGGATTTTAGTGCATTTTCATTAAAACCAGCAACACCGCCTTGCATACCGATATTACCATCGAGCATAGCAATTATCATCGGTTTGGCTTTGTTTTCAGCGATGAGGTTATCCAATATCAAGTCAGTACGACCTTGCGTAGCCCAACCTCTTTGGTCTTCGCCGCCACCATGCAAAATGTATAAAACAGGGTATTTTTCCGTTGATTTATCATAGCCTGGCGGGGTGTAAACATACATTTCACGCCAAGTATTTAAGGCTTTTGAAAAGTATTTTTTGATGCGGATATCACCATGCGGCACGTCTTTTAAAGCATAATACCCCCCCTCAGTAAAAGGGATTTCGATACCACTCGCCATGCGACCCATGCCGTAATAGGATTCACTCGCGGGGTCAGCCACCGCAACACCGTCAATGAGCAATGAATAATAATGGAAACCTTCGCTAATAGAGTCGGTAGTCACTTGCCAATAGCCACCAGTATCGCGCACCATATCGTATTTTTTACCTAAATCAATCTGCATTTTTTGAGCATCAGGTGCTTTTATGCGGAATATGACCCGATTATCAGGTAAAATTTGAGGGTATTTTGCTGACCTAACATTACTTGTAGCAGCCGAGCCTAAAACAGTATATTTTTGAAATGTTGAAACGTCCACAGGTTTAAATAAAAACTGTGAAAACATATACAAACCGTTCTTCCAAACCTTGAAATCATGCACGCCAGACTCTACGTAATAGATATGCGGAACGCCTTTTTCATACAAATAATCATGCGTTCTTTTACTAAACGAGATAAGCCCATCAGCATCGCCACATGAAATCCACAGGAGTTTTAATTTCTTTTTTGCGTCTTCGGGATTGGGGATGAGTTCAGTCGGTTTTTTTGTATTAGGTGCAGATGAAAAACCACCTACCCAAGCGAATTTATCCAAATTACCTAAGCCAAAATTCAATGACTGTCCACCGCCCATCGAAAGACCTGCAATAGCACGACTTTCTCGG
>JAYTMI010000507.1:0-2433 GCA_043728625.1 Saprospiraceae bacterium
GTTTTCAGCATTTCACGAGTAATGGGCAGATATTTTTTCCCAGAAGTCGTCCCGCTTGACGTTGCAAAATAGAGTGGGCGACCATGCCAGAGGACATTGCTCACACCATCAGCTATTTTTTGGATATAAGGTGCATGGTCGCTGTACGTACTGAGGGGTATGGCTTGGCGCAAATCCTCGGGCGTGGCTATATCCCTAAAATGATGTTTCAGCCCAAATTCTGTATGTTTCGCCGAGCGCATAAGTTGTTGTAATACTTGAAGTTGTACATTCGGCACATCTATTAGTTGTCGTTGAAAACGACGATTGAGCCGACGACTCCACAGGCGCATGATGGGAACTTTCATAGAGTATTGTTTTCAAATTTTTAGTAAAGAAGTAAAAGCGATAGCTGTATAGGGCTGTAAGATACAAATTTATGTAGATTTCTCAATTTGGAGATGTCGTTACTTTTGTTTTAGTAAATCCTCGTTGCGAACAACGTAATCAAACCATTGTTTATGGACATAGTAGAAAAACAATTAGCTTTGTCGGATTTTTAAATAAAAAACTAAAAATGGAGAAACCTTTATACACCTTTGAACCCTTCAAACACACGACAGACTGGGTTTTAGTATGGACTTTCATTGCCGTCATACTCATGTTGTTGGCGGCTTATGCCGTCTCAAAATATAGCAAATTAGATGTCAATCGGCGCAATATTCTTATGATGTTGAGCTTTTTTATAGGCATTTTGGCTGCGGGAACGGCGACGTTTCGCTTGATTTCGATGTGGAAATTGAAGCCCGTTCAGATTTTTAGCGACAGAATTGAAACGCCTTATGGCACTGCTCCGATCAATAATATTCGTGATTTTTATGTCAAAATTGAAAGACATTACAAAATGATTGACCCCTCGGCAGTCAAGGATTCTGCCCGTTATTTTTTCCTTTTGGAACGCAACGACAAGACCCATGTTTTGAGCGAGGGCGACTATCAAATTGATTCTATTTTGGCAAAACTGAATGATGTGATGGGATATTGACCCCCCTTCGGACAAAGTAGTCCTTCGGATGCTCAGTATTTGACCTTTCGGATTCCTAAAATTTGGTACAAAAGTTAATTGTTTTAGTTGCCATTTTTCCTGATTTTGTGTGGCATCGGTTTTTGCATTGAACAGAAAGTTTATTATTCTTATCACCCCTCATTTACTTAATTTTATAAAATATTTCTATTATGTCAAAAACAGTTTTATTTCTCGCATTCTCCTTCGTGCTTGGTTTATCGGCATGCACAGAAACGCCTAAAAAAGAGGCTGCACAAACAGCAAAAACCGAAACTGCACCTGTCGTTGAGCCTCCTATAGTGGGCGGTGATTCAGACGAACACGGCTGCAAAGCCTCTGCGGGTTATACGTGGTCAGTCGTCAAAAACGAGTGTATCCGAATCTTCGAAGCGGGTATTCGCCTCGATGCAAAAGCGGCTGATTTGGATAAAACGACCTCCACTTTCATCGTTTTTAAATCAGAAACCGATGAGGCACAAGCGGAACTTTATTTGCCAAGCGAAAAGAAGTCTATTTTGTTAGCCCAAGACAAAAAGAACGGAGCAGGTAAATGGACGAATGAGACTTATGTTTTGACGCAATGGAAAGGCATGTACACTTTAGAAGACAGTCATAAAAAGGTGCTTTATGAAGGGATGGTGGCTAAGTGAAAACAAGTAATACAAACATATAAAGGGTAATATTTTTTGAGATAACTAATTGAATATCAATCCCATTTCTTGGAAATGAGGCTGTCTCAAAAGGCAAATCGAAATTTTCAGTGCAAAATATTCTATGGTTTTGGGCACCATGTTCGGGAAACTTTTAATGTTTCCCGAACATAAACGCCTTCAAAAAGAATAATATTCGGGACAAAAAAACTTGAAATACCTTTTGAGACAGCCTCAGGTGTCCACTTATCACTTATCACTTCCCATTTATCACTTTCACTTCTCCCGAATAACAATCATCAAAAGTATCAAAATATGCCGTTTTCAACACCTTGAAATTGCTATCCACGACCACAAAATTGAAGCCGCGTTGACTCATACTGTGATCAATTTTATTGAAAATAATTTTACCAAAATTACCAGCCGTTCCACCAGCGGAATGTAATTCAAAGCTGTTTTTGGTAACAAAACCATTGATAATATCTCCTTTTTTGAACTTTTGGATAATGGCAATGGAATCGGGTGTTATTTTTTCAAAGACAAATTTTCCCTTATGAATCACACCAACCATACCGCTGCGTAAAGTCAATTTTGATATATCACAACCCATTTTTTGGAGTTGCGTTTTGGCTTCTTCGCACAACTTCCAAGCACCATCGTCTCTCACAACGGCTAAAACCGTCTCTTTGCCCTGCGCTGCAAGGAACTCTGCTAACCCCTCAGTATTCATATTGGGAA
>JAYTMI010000508.1:0-9864 GCA_043728625.1 Saprospiraceae bacterium
TCTTCAAAACCCATAATCAACAATTTGCTTACTGGGTCGGTCAGAAGTACAGTGTGGCTACGATTCGCTTCAGTCGTGAACGTATTGAGGCTTCTGTCTGAGTAGTGTATTGGATGACGTGAATCGGTTACTAACTTGTTGTTTTTACCTTCCCAACCATCGGGGACTAAAAACCAAGCAACCGTTGTCCCTGCCGCAAAGTGACCCAAAAGAACTTTATCACCTGTTTTTAAGGCTCCACCACTACCAGGGAAAGAGCAATTTGGAAAAACAACGTTCAATTTGGCAATATCTGCTGGTTTTTTAGGTGGATTGTTTGTTGGATAAGTATAATAGCCGAGTGAATTCTTATAATCTGCCATTTCATGGACAAAGGTTACCCAAACATCTGCTTCAGCCTTCAAAACGATATTGGTTTGTGCCGCAGTCGTAATGTATTGAGGATTGTAAGTCGGTACAGGTCGTCCTTCTGGCAACGAAGTATTAATCATATTGAGAACCGTTTGACTAACGACATCGCCTTTTGACACCAAATACTTAGGTACACCAACACCTGTATATGTACCCATATAAGTGAAGGTTGTCGCATCAGGCGATAGCCCACCACCACTGCCACCTTGCTCTGAACCGCCACCGCTATTTCCAGCGGGTTCAATGCCGTTGACAATGCCGTCCCTAACAGTGTTTTCATTACCAAATGTCATTTTGAGATTGGAAGAAGACCCAAGGTCAATGGTTTGGTACGACGGCAGACCAATGTACCTTGTCGTGGCAATAAGTCGTTCAGCACTTGGCTGGAGATCCAGCTTAGCGGAAAAGACCCCCTCAGTATTTGTACGTGCAGTCATCAAAAACACGCTGTCTTGACTGTCTTTGTCTTTTATAAACAAGTTGAATGTAATGTTACTCAAAACTGCACCTGCATTGTCGCGTGCTTCAATGTTGATATGGGTGCCTTTGGTTGTTTCGAATGTAAAACCTTCAGGGATAACGAGTTGTGCCATGGTTTTGTTGGTGACATCAACAACGCCCGTTTGGTCAACGCTTTGACCCTTTTCTGGAACATCAAAAGGTCGGCAAGCCGATAAGCTCAGTACTAACAAGCCAAAAAACAATTTTTTCATTTTTAATTGATTATTTTAATTGTAACGTTATAAATATTGTAAAACATGATTTAAAAAGTCAAAGAACAGAGTCGAACCAGTCCATTTAAACATGGCTACTTAAAAGACCAGTAATCATTTATTCACCAAGGCTTTCCATGTGAATAAAAAAAAAGATAATGAAATATTTTGTGGTTGGGGAAAAAGCAATTTGGGTCGAGATTATGGTGTTAGACGAGTTTCTAATAAGACAATTCATTTGTTAAATTGATGTTATTCATAAGAAACGGGGTCTGTAAATTATTCTGTGTTAAAGTGCTTAAAAGTATTGTTTTGTCTTATTGGGTTAGTAACAAAACGTTTGAACAGAATGAGGCATACGCCCAAGTTGTACACTCCTTTCTATGAGTTTGTTTAAGCGGACATCTAACTCGGCAGGATGAAACGGCTTCATCATGAGGTCATCTGCGCCAACACTCAGGGCTGTGATGCGATCAGCACTTTTTTTAGCACCACTTATCACCAAAAGGGGAACATGTGTCAAAGTTTGACGAATGGCTTCAATTAGCCTGATGCCATGCAAACCGGGCATATCCAAGTCTGTCATAATCAAGTCGGGTTTAAATCCACTGACAACCAGAGCCAATGCTTCGACTGAATCGGTATAGGTTAAAACGTCAAATCTTTTTTCAAGGAATAAGCCTAAATAACGGCACATCATGGGGGAATCATCAACAATTAGAACTGTAGGTTTTTGTGTCATCTCTTCGTAGTTTACTGTGTGTATTAATTTATTTTCTTGAATTATGATACAAAGATAAGGTCAAAAAAAGCCCCCCTCAGTATGTTTTCGGTTTTTGGTATAGATAGACGGTTTTTTGGTATTTTTAGTGAATTTTCGCTGTAACAATAAAATTGGATTCAACAACAATACAAATTTGTTATAACGATGAAAAAAACCGATGCTTATGCATCGGTTCTCTGAAAATTAAAAGAAGAGACTTTTTCAATATATTTTTATAGCATTACGATAGCTTGGAAGTGCTTTGTACCAATCTGTGTAAAGCGTTCCCTTGCTTTCTGACCATTCGTTAAATTTCAAATAAGCCTTGTTAATAGGCTCTTTCTCTATCGGATAAGCAAATGAGATTGGCAACTGAATTGCCCAAGGCAAATTGTTTTTAGTTTGGTAATATTTGCCGTTGCCACTGTCGTCGTCTGCTGTGCCGAATAGCTTGAGATTAGCCAAGCTCGTTGGTTTGTAACCCGGTAAATGTACTTCACGACTACGGTCGCGGTTGACAAAGATGAACGGATTGTAAGGTGCATCGCCTAAAGTTTCAACCGTTACTGGTGTGCTGAAATTAATGACCATTTTCACTGTGTCAGGCGCAACTTTTGCTTTGTCCTTTTCGGTATTCACAAAACCACCGTCTGGTGAAGACATTCGGTCGTAACCATTATCAAAAGCAATGATAACCGCATTGGTTTGTCCAGCCTCAGTACCGTTACTGTTCAATTTTACAATGTTATTTTTAAGCGTAGAACCCGTTACAGAAGCAATATTGCTTGAAGGAATCGGCAATTCAAAGCCAAAACCATTACGGAAACCTGCGCCCATCGCTCTCAAAATGAATTTTGTACGCATTGAAGTCACTTTGTTGGTTGCATTGAGGCGGAGTTCAAATTGATGGTCAACAACCAAGTCGTTCAAATCATAATCACCTTGCGAAGGATAAGAATCCTCGAATGCCAAAGTACCATACTGCGTTGAAGAAGGCGAATATTGTACGAAAGCATAAGTCGGGTCATTGGGTGCCGCATCTTGTGAATCAGGAACGCCATCTCCGTCAGTGTCCGTACCATAAGTTTTTGTTTGAACCATATTGGTTGTCGCAATAGCTGAATAAGGGCTGGCAGTTGCATAAAAAACAGCATCGTTGAAGTCATTATCGCCTCCTGGACGGTCAAGGTCTTCAAAACCCAGCAATAACAATTGGCGTGCTGCGTCTGCCAATAATACAGTGTGGCTGCGGTAAGCATCAGTTGTAAAGGTATTAAGGCTTCTATCGGAAAAACGTATAGGATGATTGGCATCGCTTACTGCTTTTTGTGAAGGCACCCAACCATCAGGTACTAAAAACCAACCGATTGTAGTTCCTTTTGTAAAATGGCCTAAACTGACTTTATCGCCTGTTTTCAAACCTCCACCGCTTCCAGTGAAAGAAGTATTTGGAAAAATAACGTTCATTTTGACAATATCAGACGCTTTTTTAGGCGGGTTGCTGGTAGGGTATGAGTAATAACCCACAGCATTTCGATAACCCGCGCCTTCGTGAACAAACGTCACCCAAACTTCTGCGGAGTCTTTCAAAACGATATTATTTTGCGTAGTAGAAGTAATGTATTCAGGATTATACTGTGGAACAGGTCGTCCTTCTGGCAACGAAGCGTTGACCACGTTAAGAACGTCTTGGCTGACCACATCTCCTTTTTTCAATAAATATTGTGGAACACCATCCTTATTAACAGCACCCATAAATGTGAAAAGCGTCGCATCAGGTGACAAACCACCACCACTACCGCCAGTTTGTGACCCTCCATCACTGTTAGGTTCGATGCCCTGGACAATGCCATCTCTAACAGTGTTTTCATTACCGAAAGTCAATTTCACATTGCTCGAACCAGCTACGTCTGATGTTTGGTAAGGCGGTAAACCCATATAGTTCGTAATGGCGATAATGCGATCTGCTGTGGATTCCAATTTCAATTTAGAGGTAAACAACCCTTGGTCGTTGGTGCGGGCAGTCATCAAAAACACGCTGTCTTGGCTGTCTTTGTCCTTGACATAGAGGTCGAAAGCGACATTTTTCAAGACGCTGCCGCCATTGTCTCGTGCTTCAATGCTGACATTGACTTTTTTTGAGGTTTCAAAAGTAAACCCATCAGGTATTACTAATTGTGCCATGGTTTTTTCTTTTACATCAACAAGACCGGATTGGTCAACACTTTGACCATTGTTTGGTATATCGAATGGGCGGCAAGAGACAAGGCTCATCAGCAACAAGCTAAAAGCTGTTTTTTTCATTTTGTAAAAAATTTTAATTGTAAATGGTTGATTATGAGTTAGTAAGAGAAAATTGAGAAAATGTAGTAATTGTGTTAAAGAAGTCCACAAGGGACAAAAAAATCATTTGCTTAACATAGTTTTGCGAATAGAAGTTGAAAATCAAACGTTTTCTGATTGAAATACCGCTAACGGAGTGCGGAATAAAATCCATAAATCAAGGCACAATGAAGCGCGACGAGCATATGTAATGTCGAGTTCTTGACGACCTTCGGCAGTAACAGCAGCCCCACCACGTTTAGTGACTTGCCAAAGCCCAGTAATGCCTGCGGGAGCAACGAATCGCTCTATGGCATCGTCAGTTGTCAGCTTTTCCGCTTCATAAAGAGGCAAAGGACGGTTACCAACGAGTGACATGTCACCCCTCAGTACATTGATGAGTTGTGGCAGTTCGTCAATACTTGTGTTTCGGATGAAAGTGCCGATGCGGGTAATACGTGGGTCATTGACAATTTTGAAAAATGGTTTTTCCTGCTCCTGAGTGACGAGTAATTCCATTTCAGATTGCCAACCTTCGTCTGAAATCAAATTTTTAATGCTATCTGATTGTTTAATAGAAGGTGTTGTCTCTGTAGAAGAGGCGTATTGATTATTCAATTTGCTTACTTCTAACAACATTTTGTCAGCGTCTGTACGCATAGATCTGAATTTGATAAAACCAAAAATTTTATAGTTCTGACCTACTCTTTTTGATGTATATATAATGGGTCCAGGGCTTTCTAATTTTATCAAAACAGCCACCACTAAAAGAAGCGGGCTTAAAAGAATGAGTAAAACAGATGCGCCGATTATATCAATAAGGCGTTTCGAGGCATAATATGCCCATGAGTTTTGTGTTGAGTATGACATTAGTTTTGTGTGTAATTTTGCTATTAATAAAAAATATTAATCTATAAAACGGCTGCTGTTTTCATAAAACCAGCAAAAAGTTGTTTAACGCGATTAGGTTTTTGTTCTTGATGTGCGCCTTTCTCTATCAATTTGCTTGCGCGCACTTCTAACTCGGCAGGATGAAAAGGTTTGGTTAAAAAATCATCTGCGCCAGCATGTAATGCCTTAATGCGCTCGATGCTTTCTTTAACACCACTGACCACCAAAACGGGGACAAGCGGAAGAATCTCTCGAATGGCGCCGATTAACTCGATGCCATTTAGGTTAGGCATGTACAAGTCAGTCACAAGGAGGTCAGGCTCAAATCCACTTTCAACCAAAGCCAATGCTTCGACTGAATTGGTGTAAGAAATGACTTCAAACTTTTTTTCAAGGAATAAGCCTAAAAAACGGCACATGACTGGGGAGTCGTCAACAATCATAACGGTAGGTTTCTGTAGCATCTCTTCTTTTAGTTAATGTGTGTATTCTTTTTATTTATATTGATGATACAAAAGTAAGGTCAAAAATGCCCCCCTCAGTATGTTTTCGGCTTTTGGTAAGAATGAGCGGTTTTTTGGTTTTTATAGCAAGGATTTTGAATCGGCTTTACCATTGAACTCAAAAATAAGAAAAGGTTTCGGGGTATAAAAAAGGGTTCTGAAATACTTCATTTCAGAACCCCCAATTGACTGAATGTCAATGTTTTAGGCTCATAATATCTTCAAACGCCCCAACAGCTCCCCTTTATTCGCTCGACTGATAGGAATAACGCTTTTATCAATGACTAAAGAGTTCTCTTCAATGTCTTTGATTTTTGATAGATTGACAATATAAGTGCGGTGTACTTTCAAAAAACGGGCATCATTGAGTTTTTCATCAATACTTTTCAAAGTACCATGAATAATGTACTGCGATTTAATTGTTTTAATACGTATATAATCACCCACGTTTTCAAAAAATAAAATATCATCGCAGGGCACTCGTATATAACGCCCGTCTTCACGGACATAAATTTCGTTTGCTTCAGCTTGAAATACTTGACGTTTTTGCAACTGTGTTAGGGCTTTGTCAACCGCCTGATCGAAACGAGGTGCAGTGATGGGTTTGCGCAAATAATCAATCGCATTGAATTCAAATGCTTCATAAGCATAATCGGTTCGTGTAGTCGTAAAAATGACCATCGGTACAACCGCAAGTTTTTCTAAAACTTCAATGCCAGATAGTATGGGCATCTCTATATCCAAAAACAATAAATCAACGCCTGAGGTATTCGTCAGAAAATCAAGCGCAGTTTTGCCATTTTCAAAAGTAACAAGCAGTTCAAGGCTCCTATTTTTTTCACACAGTCTTTCCAAAGCCTTCCGTGCCATCAAATCATCGTCAACAATGATGCACTTCATTTTCATGTTCTGTAGGATTTTATAAGTTTACTTTACGGCTTTCACCGTCTCTTCAATATGTTTTTCGAAAATCTATAGATAGAGATGTCAACAACAATGCCAGTTAGTTTATTTTGCAGTGAATTTAATGTTGATAAGGCTTGCATGATCATTTTTGACCACTTCAACCGCTTCTCCGATGTGTTTTTCGAAATCTTCAAAAAGCCCACTCCATACTGAGGGGTCATCATTGCCCTTGGCAGAATGCTCAATAGCTTCCATTTTTTGTTCTAAATCAGGTAAACCGACCATAGCAAATGTGGGTTTAAGCTTGTGCGCCAGGCGACCAACTTCATCCTTATTTTTAGCCGCTACTCTTTCTTTCAATGTTGCATACTCAGGTATAACGGTTGTTAGAAAAATGTCAAACATATCCCGAGCATAACTTAAATCATCGCCATAAAACTCATTGAGCAAATCAGCATCCAACCGTTCATGAAAAACAAAAGACGGATAGTGGCCCCCCTCAGTATGTGAAGCCGTTTCGACCTTTCTTTCAGGTTTTTGGCTATAAAAAAGTTTCAATTTTTCAAAGAGTTGAGACGGCTTGAAGGGTTTTGACAAATAATCGTTCATTCCCGTCAAAAAAGCTTTGTCTTTTTGAGACACCATAGCCGATGCCGTCAAAGCAATAATTGGCGTCTCTTGATTCAAATTAACCGTATGTCGAATGGTATTTGTGGCTTCATAACCGTCCATTTCGGGCATCTGAATATCCATCAAAATCAAGTCAAAAGGCTCATTGTTTGCCAATTCCACACCTTCTAAGCCATTGTGCGCCATTTGGTAATCTACTTGCCATTTTGACAACAGCGTCGAGATATACTTCCGATTCATGTGGTTATCTTCAACAACCAAAACACGATAACCTGCCACATCTAAACGTTCATTTTCGGATATTGAACGGTCTTCCAGCGTTATTTTGGTATCCGTTTCTTGATAAAAAATATTGAACGTAAACATCGTTCCTTTCCCTAATTGGCTTTTCAAACGGATCGAACCACCTTGCATTTCGACCAATTGTTTAGTAATAGCCAAACCTAAACCAGTGCCGCCAAACTTGCGCTTGATGTCGCCGTCAACCTGCCTAAAACTTTGGAAAACCAAATCATGTTTTTCTTTTGGAATACCGATGCCTGTATCCGCAATTTTAAACTCAACGTTTATTCGATTATTTCGACGTGATTTCACCCGAGCAGATACTGTTATTTTCCCTTTTTGAGTAAATTTCTCTGCATTCCCAATCAGGTTTATTAATATCTGATTGAGCATCAAGTCATCGCCAATGACCATCTTTTGTAGGTCGGGGTCGAGTTTAAGCTCAACTTCCAATTCTTTATCCTCATGACAGATCTGAAAAGTTTTGACCATTGCGCTTACCAAACCAGCGAGGTCAAATTCATTGTTTTGAATCTCAAAATTGCCTGAACGTATTTTTGATAGGTCTAAAACATCTGAAATCAACCCCCTCAGTATTTCAGCCGAATTTTTCAAAACGGATAGATATTCTTTTTGCTCGGCGGTCGGTTCTGTATCATAAAGCAAATGCGCCATCCCGATAATGGCATTCAAAGGCGTACGAATCTCATGGCTCATATTTGCCAAAAACTGCTTTTCTGCTTTTTGAGCTTCTTCGGCTCGTTCACGCGCTTCTTCGAGTTCGTTTTGTAGGTCTTTCTGATAAGTAATATCGTAATGAATACCAATAGACCCGACGACAGTGCCATCGAGGTCAAAAATAGGTGCACCAGAAATGAGTACCCATATCCGCGAGCCATCTTTTTTTATCATTTTGACCTCATAAACATTGCCGATACCTTGCAAACGGTCATGAGACTGTTGCTCCAAAATAGGGTAATATTCAGGAGGGACTAACACAGAAACAGCCTCTTTGCTCAACAATTCAGCAGCGGTATAGCCGACCATTTTGCAAAAACGAGGATAGGCGCGTATGATAAGTCCTTGATTATCAACTTCTACTAAACCTAATTCCATGTTTTCGATGATACCGCGGTATTTTTCTTCACTGCGTTTGAGGTCTTCACGAGCATAATGCTCGGCTGTCACGTCAATGTATTGCCATAAATGACCATTGTATTGATTGTCTAACAAAATGGGTACATAGTCGCGTTCATATACACGTCCATCACGCAAGGGTAATTTTTCATTTATGACGGCCTCTTTACGCCTTAAAATGGCGTTTATTCTTTTTTGAAACGTCTCAGGGTTTTCAAAAAGATGTTTGAACTTATCGGCGATTTCAGAATAATTCATGCCGATAATTTGTTCAGGAGGGATAGAAAGGTTGAAAATATCGCAAAACATTTGGTTTGTCAAAACGATACGACGTGACTCGTCTTCGACTAAAATACCTGAATGTAAATTACTAATCAAGGCAGCCAAACGGGTTTGGCTTGTTTGCAAAGCGCGCGTTCTTTCCGAAATTTTAAATTCCAAATTTTCGTTCAGCACACGCAGTTCCCGGTTGGCATAGTACAAGTCCAATGCCTTCTGTTCCAAGATGGATTCAGCATGTCGCCTCGCAAGCCGTTCACGGTCAACGCGGCGTTTTAGTACGACAATTTCGTTAGTCATTTATTGTTTAGTAATAATGAAACGGACTGTTGAGCCGTCCTTTGTGAGATTCGTTTTTTCGATAGTACTTTTATCCTCAAAGTATTTCAAGCAGGATTCAATCAAACCTTCTGCAAAATCAACCATTTTTTGCTTCGAGGTATAAATAATTTCCAGCGTTTTATCATCCACCCGTCTTGTCGTCAATTGAGGCAATTCTGCATCAGGATACAACTTTTTAACCTCCACTTCGATATGACTATCTACGGATTCGAGTAGTTGAAAAGCCGTTTTAACCTGTGACAAGATATGCCCGTATTGCGCCGCTAAAACCCAAAAGAAATGTTGACCATACAATTTCATCAGTTTTGGAACAGGAATTTCTGTATAACGGCTTAATTGCGCGCTTAATTGAACCAACTCACTGTGGGGATATGAGCCGATAGACGTATAAGCACCACCTGACATCAAATCACTTGACGTAATGATTTTATCTACCATTTCGTAACCGAAATTGTTTTCGACCAAATCTAAAAATCCTGTAAAAACGACTCCTTTCATAACTTAGTTTTTCTTTTGTGAACCGAACCTTACTTACGTATTCTCAATCAATAAGTTATAAACACGCTCGCAAAAAAGGTACAAACAAAGAAAATTGTTGTCGCAACAAGAAAGATACACTTTTTATAGGAACAGTGACGCTATAAAAATAGGTGAGGAATGTCGCTAAACGCCAACCACTAACGTT
>JAYTMI010000509.1:0-3941 GCA_043728625.1 Saprospiraceae bacterium
GTCTGTGCAGTCAAACCACTGAATGTACCGCCACTTTGCGTACCAACACTGGGTGAAATCGAATATGAAATCGCACCTGTACCACCTGTTGCTGATACGACAACACTGCCATTGCTACCACCATTACATGTTACGTTCGTTACTGAGGGGGTGCCAAAAACGATAGCTGTTGGTTGCGTCACCATTGCAGTCGTTGTTTTGGTACAGCCGCTTGCATCTGTTGCCGTAAACGTATAAGTCTGTGCAGTCAAACCACTGAATGTACCGCCACTTTGCGTACCAACACTGGGTGAAATCGAATATGAAATCGCACCTGTACCACCTGTTGCCGATACGGTGACACTGCCATTGCTACCACCATTACAACTAACGTTTGTTACTGAGGGGGTGCCGAAAACAATTTCTCCTCCAACGGTTATCGTAAACGTAATAGGTGTTCCTTTCAATATACCCACATTTGGAGTAACCGTAATAGTCGCTACCAGAGGGTCATTTGTCGGTCTCGTTGGGATAAAACTGGGGATATCATCCGTTCCACTTGCTGCTAAACCAATGGCAGGTGTGTTGTTTGTCCAGCTGAATGTTGTGCCAGGTACTGAGCCGCTAAATGTAATCGCTGTTGTTGGAGAGCCTTTACAGACTATTCTATTCGCCACAGCATTCACTGTAGGGATATCTGTTGGTGGCAGTTGTAACTCAAACATACCATTACCATGTGTGCCGAGAACAATCCTATTGTCCGAAGGTCTCAGACGCATCGAAGAACATAACGCATAGTTAATTTCGTTAGAACCAACTTGTTCCCAAACTGTTGATGTGCCATTCAAAACCTGAGTAGCGTATAGACCCGTTGAGTTTCCGACGATATAGGTCGGAGTTGTGCCAATATATGCAATAATACAAGACCGCGCTGAACCCAAAGCAACTGGACCTGCGGCAGGACCTTCCACTGCTGTCCAAGTGGGCGTTGAACTGTTGGCATTGATTGTATGGAAAACACTTTGAACACCATAATTGCTATAAGTCACCATAATTTCGTTGTCATTAAAAGGATTAATGGCAATAGATGAACAAACCGCACCCAGAGTTGCGGCTGGAGGCGTTATAAGTGTCGCAGCCGTCGTTGAAGCGACAAAAGCAGGGTCGTTGAGGCGATAAACCCGTCCTGATTCAGTGCCGATGTACAGTTTTCGATTAGGATCGGAAGCCGTATAAGCTGCGCCATAAGCGTTGTTTCGAGAGGAAGCCATACTGCGAATATTACCCGTCAAACCTAAAGCGGTCATTTTTTGCCAAACGGTTGCGGGGTCACCGTTTGTAGAGCCTGTAAGACCAGCCCCATTGCGCGTTCTAAAGATAGACACATTATCCGCATAGTAAAGCAGATTGGTATTGTCTTGATCTAATTGAAAATACGTAACAAAGATACTACCCGTTGTGCCACTTGGACGGATGCTCCAGCCATTACTGGGGGCATCAAGTCGAACAAGATTGCCACTTTGAGTGGCTGCGATGACATTAAAATCAACTCCACTGTTGTAACTGATGATACCTGTCTGACAACCATCACCGCCCAAAATTGAACTAAAAGCTGCGCCACCAGCGTTTGCCGTTGTCCCATTGTCTTGCGCACCGCCCATAATAACAGGGCTGCCATTTACGGGCGAAATATCCGCATGGTAGTATTGATAAGTGACATAGTCATTGTTGAGCGATGTCCATGTTACCGTAGGAGTCGTAATATCGGCTTTTTGGATTCCGCCGTCATCACCACAATATAATGTGTTGTTGTCTCCTGTGGCAAAGTTCAAAACATGAATATCAGGATGGTGGTTGGGATACAAAGCATAGTTCGCAGGAGAATTGTAGCCACCAATACGTGTTGTGGCAGTCGTATTGGTAAAACCACTGGTTGAACGATAGACGTTTGTGCCGCCGACAAAAACAGTATTGACATCATCCGGTTTGACAGCAACAACCAAATCGTAGCCCGTTTGAACGGCAAAAGGATCATTGCCCTGCGAATAACCTGGCTCATCGGGCAAATTAGCGGATAAGTCTGTCCAAGTTGTTGCTGTCTGATCCCATTTAAAAAGTTTTGCTTCGACGACACGATTTGCAGATGTATGGCTTATGCCATTCCAATACAAAGCGAAAACAATATTTGGGCTACTTGGCGCGTAAGCCAAAACAGTTCGTCCATAGGCACCTGCGGCATGCCAACCAGGTGTTGTTCCTGGTATGCCAATCTTTGTCCAAGAACCTGATGCACCTGAGGTTGATGTCCAAACACCTGCATTTGCATCTCTACCATCGAAAGAAACGTATAGGCGACCAGCTGGTGTTACAATAATATCTGTATAATTTGTATTAACGAACGCACCTAAGACGATACTCCAAGTCGAACCACCGTCAGTTGACCGCTGAATAGTATTCGCAGCCGCAGCATACACATTGCCATTTGTGGGGTCAACTACAAGACGATTGACATAGTCAAATGGGCTGTCAAACAATTCTAAAACAGATTGTGTCGCCGCTAAAGGCACCCATGTAAGACCATTGTCAAGTGACTTCCAAATACCTACACCCCGATAAGAAGAACCTAATGAAGCTGAATTACCGATTGGTTCACCACCACCATAATACCATGTATCTTCTTGTCCAGCACGTGGGTCTTGAGCAATCGCCGTCACATTGTGAATCTGCCCTATCGGCGCAACACGCGTCCAAGAAGTTCCACCATTGGTAGATCTATAAACACCTGAACTGACACTGCCTGCCAGCATGATATTCGCATTGCGTTTATCAATACCGATAGCACGAGTGCGACCACCCAAGTTGTTGGGTCCGCGTGGAATAGCCGTTATGTTCACCGCAGAGCGATTATCAACAGCATGTTTAGCTTCTGCTCGCGCCCTTTGTGCAGCCTCTGCTGCCATGAGTGGCGCGACGCGCGGAATTTGTCCCGTCGTAGGGTCTTTGAGCATGTCGAATTCGAAACGGTCACGTTCCTCTGACCAAAAGGCTTTTTCTTTTTCTTCTTCAGCCTCATCCCTACTTTTCTTTTCTTTAAAGTTTGTTGCAGGTCTTGAATGTACTTTTTTTAGTTGAACCGCCATGCTTTTGTTGGAACTGCACGACACAAAAAAGGATAGGAAAATAAAGGCAAGACTCAAGCCAAGAGCGAATCTCATTTTCAATTGCATGGTGTTACTGATTTTCATGTAACTGGTTTTATAAGTAATATAATTTTCAAATAAAAAAAATTAAAGTATAGTACTCTGTTTAGCACATAAAAGACATGTTAAAAAGAAGTGACTATCCGCCGCCGGAGAGTCAGAAATTTAATATTATTTACGAATCGGTTTACTTTAGCACAACCCGAAGCAAAAGGTTGTGAATGCTTTTCGGTAAGTCCTTTAAGAGATGTCTTTCTATTTAGTTTAATAAATTATTTCCATTGCTGTTCGGTTCCAAAATTTAGTTTTAAGCGACTTATATACTGAGGGGGGCAAATATTTGAATACTCACACCCAAAGATAACATTATAACAGTAATATTTGCAAATATTTCGTTTTCTATTTATCTTAAATTTAATATATAACCGTTTCCCTTTACGTTTGCTAATACGGAATTTGCTACCATACTTTTAAGCTTTATTTAAGCATTTTTATTTATTTGACTTGAACCACAAAAGCGTAAAGGTTTATAAAATATTAATAATCAATATTTTATAAACCTAAATGCTTTCGTGGTTCAAATAAAAAATCGGGCTCAAATGCCCCTACTTAGTCCATAATTATCATTTTCTTTGAAGCGCTGTGCTCAAAGGTTTCAAGACGATAATAGAACACACCATTTGTTTTCAAATCAGACTTGTCAACTGTAATTGTATTATATCCTGCTTTATACTGACCATTGAAAACTTTAACCACTCTGCC
>JAYTMI010000510.1:0-11791 GCA_043728625.1 Saprospiraceae bacterium
TAAGGCAGAAGACCGAGACACACGGGGATTGATTTCAACCGCTATCAGTTCCTCTGTTATAGGATTTTGAGCAAACTGAACATTACAACCACCTGCAAAGTTACCCATAGCGCGCATCATCCGAATCGCATCAGAACGCATTTGCTGGTAAGCTGTATCACTCAATGTCATGGCAGGCGCAACGGTAATTGAGTCGCCTGTGTGAATGCCCATTGGGTCAAGGTTTTCGACGGCACAGATGATAACGACGTTGTCGTTTTTATCTCGCAGTAATTCCAACTCAAACTCTTTCCAACCCAAAACGGCTTTTTCAACCAAAACCTCGTGTGTTGGAGACGCATCAAGACCGCGTTTGAGGGCATCGCCAAACTCCGATTCTTTGTAAACCAAGCCACCGCCAGTACCGCCAAGCGTATAAGACGGACGTATAACCAACGGAAAACCAATCTTTTGGGCGGCTTCATAGCCTTCCAAAAAAGAATTGGCGATGAATGAAGGTGCGACTTGCATACCAATGCGAATCATTAGTTTTTTAAATTCCTCGCGGTTTTCCGCTAATTCGATAGCGGCAATGTCAACGCCAATCATTTGGATGTTGAAACGTTCCCAAACACCTTGTTTGTCGGCTTCGATAGCTAAATTTAACGCCGTTTGACCCCCCATGGTAGGCAAAACGGCGTCAATATTCGGATGCTTTTCGAGAATGGAAATGATGGATTCGACCGTGAGCGGTAATAAATAAATGTGGTCGGCGGTAATCGGGTCTGTCATAATGGTCGCGGGATTCGAGTTGATGAGGACGACCTCAATGCCTTCCTCTCGAAGCGAACGACTTGCCTGACTGCCCGAATAATCGAACTCGCAGGCTTGACCAATGATGATAGGACCAGAACCAATGATAAGAACTGACTTGATAGTTGTATCTTTCGGCATGTCAATTTGATAATTAAAAGGTGATGTTCAAATTGGGCGCAAATGTACGGCAAGCATTTTTTTTAAAAGCCTAATATTGATTGTTTTTTTGTTTTTTTTGAAAAAGAGGAGGATTTATACTGAGGGGGTGTTTTTATTCCTCAAACAGCATATCCATAGTCAAGTCATTTTGAACCAAACCCATAGCATATTGATTGGCTTTTAAACCAAAAGTGGTAATAAAGGTGAGGAAAACAGCTTTTCGGGTACCTGTTTCTTGTTTAAAGTTACTTATTTTATGGCGTAAATCTTCTGCATATTTTTTATCAATCGAAAAAACGTTGATAGAAAATTTTATTTCACATAGATTAACAATTTGGTCACGTCTATCTATCACCAAATCAATTTGGGCACCTGTTTCTGTCGAACTCGAACGCCACGAAGAAGTGAGTGTTTGAATACCACTAATACCCAATGCTTTTTTAATACAAGCGGTATGTGCCAAGCAAACTTGTTCAAAAGCATAACCACTCCAAGCCCTGTATGTTGGGTTATCAACGACCCAATTAGTGCCTTCATAAAGCGGTGTATCTTTGATAAAACGCAGATAAAAAAGGGTATAAAAATCCACTAATTGATAGAGACTTGACCGCGCTTTTTTACCGAAAGGGGCGTATTTCCGAATAAAACCACTCTCCTCTAATTCGTTTAATAGTGTTGTGATATGACCACTATTCGATTTCCCAATGACTTCAATAATCTCATTTCTCGTTAAACCTTTGGCTTTTTGAGCTAAGGCATTGACGATGGCTAAATGACGCTCTGAATGATTGAATAACGAACTGAAAAGATTGCCAAACTCTGCCCTCAATAAACCGTTTTCAGTAAAACAGATATTTTCAATATTTTGTGCGGGGCTTAAATGGGTTTCGACTTCATCCCAATAAAAAGGAATACCGCCCAACACCATAAACAATTCAATAATTTGGTAATGTTCAAAAACCGCATTTTTTGCCTCTAAAAATTGTGCACATTCGCCTAATGTGAACGGCACAATTTTATAGCGTTTCGTGACTCGGTTGTGCAGTCCGCCCTTGTTATTCAACAATTTATTTATCATCCAAGACGCTGCCGAGCCGCAAGTAATGAGCAGAATATCTTGCCGAGCCGATGCCCAACTATTCCAAAAATGCTCAATTGCTTGTATGAAATTTGATCCCTGTGTATCAAACCAAGGCAATTCATCTATAAAAATCACTTTTTTGCCATCTGGTTTTTTTTCTAAAAAAGCTATCAATTCTTGAAAAGCATAAAACCAATTGACAGGCATAGTAGGGCTTGCGGAAGGGTTAAACTTTTGCAAAGCCACATGAAAGTTCGTAATCTGTTGAGCAGTCGTTGCATTCGCTAATCCTGTTACTTGAAAAGTGAATTGGTTGTCAAAAGCTGTCCGTATGAGAAAGGTTTTGCCTACACGTCGCCGACCGTATATCGCCACAAATTCTGACCTATTACTATTAAGCAGCCCTTTTAATGCGCCTAACTCTTTTTTACGACCTATTAATACTGGACTCATTTTTTGTGTATTTTTAGATGTAAAGATAACTTAAAATTGAGATAAAGCCAAAAATATAAAATAAAATGGGCTTTATCTTGTTTTTTTTATAAGATAAAGCCCATTTTATTTTATATTTTTGGCTTTATCTATTAAATACTGAGGGGGTGCGAAAACAATGATTCGTATTGTAAAGAGTTAGATAAAGAATCCTTCCAAATAGATTCCCTTAATTTTCTTTAATTTGTGCCATTAAATCAAAATGATATAATGAAAGCCTATACCAACGGACGTATTTTCACAGGTGCTGAAATCCTTGAAAACCAATGTGTTATAACCGAAAATAATCAAATCATCGGTTTGATTGAGCCTCAAGACGTGCCAAGTGCGGCTGAACGGATTGACTTAAACGGTCATTTACTCGCTCCTGCTTTCATGGATATTCAGATTTATGGTGGCAATGGGCATTTGTTTGGCGAATTTCCATCAGTTGAGGCTTTGAAAGCGACTTACACATATTGTCTTGCAGGCGGCGCAACGCATTTTTTACCAACCGTAGCCACCAATTCAGAAACGATTATGCTGGCTGCGATTGAAGCAGTACGTGATTATTGGGCGCAAGGCGGCAAAGGCGTTTTGGGTTTACACCTCGAAGGACCCTATATTAATAAGGTGAAACGTGGCGCACACCTCATCGAACACATCAAACACCACCCCTCAGTATTGGACATCAAAAAATGGTTAGACAAAGGAAAAGGCATTGTGAAAATCATGACCCTCGCGCCCGAAGTGTGCAGCGATGAAGTTATTGAACTGCTGCAATCAAACGGCATTATCGTTTCCGCAGGACACACAAATGCAACTTTTGCAGAAGCAACGGCTGTTTTTGACAAAGGTATTCACTTGGCAACGCATCTTTTTAATGCCATGTCGCCTTTGCAACATCGAGCGGCAGGTATGGTAGGGGCTATTTTTGAACATCCCGAAGTACAAGTCAGCCTTGTTGCCGATGGTTATCATGTTGATTTTGAAGCGATTAGAATTGCAAAAAAGGTTTTGGGCGAGCGTTTGTTCCTTATTACGGATGCTGTCACCGAAAATACTGAGGGGGCATATTCTCATCGGTTAGATGGTGAAAAATATGTTATTGCAGATGGTACATTATCAGGCTCCGCCTTGACGATGGTTAAATGTGTTAAAAATTGTGTCGAAAAAGTAGGTATTCCTTTGGAAGAGGCTTTGCGTATGGCTTCTTTGTATCCTGCAAAAGCTGTAGGTTTGGCGCATCAATTTGGCAAAATAGAAAAGGGATATGCCGCCAATTTTGTTTTGTTGGACAAAAATTTAAGCCTAATAGGTCTTGACACAAATTTCACTAATTACACGAATGAAAATAAATTCGTGTAATTGGTGAAATTTGTGTCAAAAACAATCATTTACAAATTATGAATTTTGATTTTACAAAAAATATCGTTTTAGAAAACGAGCGCGTTTTGCTTCGCCCTTTGACTGTTATGGATTTTCAAAATCTTAAAGCGGCAGCCGCTACGGACGATAACCTTTTGAGGTATTCGCCCGTGACCATCGAAACGCCTGAAAAATTGGCATTTTATATTCAAAATGGCTTCGAATTGCGTACAAAACAAGACCGTTACACTTTTTCTGTTTTTGATAAAAAAGCAAATCAATATGCCGGAAGCACCAGTTTTTACGCCGTTTCAAACAAAGACGAACGTATTGCGATTGGTGCAACATGGATTGGCAAACCGTTTCAACGGACAGGATTGAATCGCAATATGAAGTTTTTGATGATGCAATATGCCTTTGAAACCCTCCATTTTGAACGTGTTGAGCTGCATACAGATGCCCGCAATCAGCAATCTCGAGAAGCCATAAAAGGCATTGGTGGCATCGAAGAAGGTATTTTGAGACATTTTACAGTGATGTCAGATGGTTTTAGGCGTAATACCGTCTGTTTTAGTATTTTGAAAAATGAATGGACGGACTTGAAACAGACCGTTTTTAAAAACTTTGAATAAACAACTATTGGCATAAATATGAATCAGAAACCATTCATTGATGTTCGGAAAGTCATTGCAGATAAAAATAAAACGTTGGCGCAAGCCTTGCCCAATTTCGTTATAAACTACCTAAAACGTATTGTTCATGAAGATGAAATCAATAAATTTATTGAGAACAGTGGGCATCTTAGAAATAATGATTTTGTTGAAGCATGTTTCACAGAAATGGGTGCAAAAGTAATGTTTACGGGTTTAGAAAATATTCCTGCAACAGGCGGCTGCATCATTGCGGCTAATCATCCTTTGGGCGGTTTAGACGCCCTTGGTTTGATGAAGATTGTGGGTCAAAAGCGACCTGATATGCGCTTTTTTGTCAACGATATATTGTTAAATCTTCAAAATTTTGGTGAATTGTTTGTGGGCGTTAATAAGCATGGTAAAAACCCAAAGGAAAATTTGCGCTTGATGGACGACGTATTTGCCTCTGACAATTGCGTTTTGTTTTTCCCCGCAGGACTCGTTTCAAGGCGACAAAACGGCATCGTCCGTGATTTGGAATGGCAAAAAAGTTTTATTACAAAAGCCATTACCTACCAAAAGCCCATTATTCCAACATTTATTGGTGGCGAAAACTCGCATTTTTTCTACAATTTAGCCAATATTCGCAAAAAATTAGGCATCAAAGCTAATCTCGAAATGTTGTATTTAGCGGATGAAATGTATCGGCAACGCAATCAAACGCTCAATTATGTTTTTGGCGAACCCCTCAGTAAAGAGCGTTTTACGAGAGAAAAAAATCATTTGGAATGGGCGCAGGAGTTGAAGGAATATGTTTATCGGTTGGCAGAAGATAGTGATGCAAGGTTTTAAGAATAGATAAAATATTTATTGTTAGAATAAAAATTTCAAAAAATCGCCTCTTTGTTTCTTGAAAAAATGATTACTATTTACCTTGCAAGATATTGGTAATCAATTACTTAAAAACATATTCGAGAAAATAGATGACGGAACAAGAAAGCAAACCCGATTTACTGTGGAAAGACCTCGCAACAGAGTTTGAGGAAGACTTTATTCTTTTCTTTTTTGGTAAAAAACTACACGACTCGATTGATTTTTCTAAAAAATCAGAACATTTAGAACAAGAGTTTAATGAGACTTTTGCAGCAAACGAACCTAAGAAAAAGGTGTCGGATAAAATCATTCGCTATCGTTTGAAAAATGGAGGGGTGAAATACGTTATCATTCATATAGAGTTTCAAGGTCAATCAGAGAAAGACTTTGTGCGACGGATGTTTCGATATTTTGCCTATATTTTCATCAAATATGATACGACAGATGTGACGGCACTTGCGTTATATACAGGTGCTTCGCGTCCAAAAGTTTATAACCTTTTCAAAGTCTCAAATTATGGCACAGAAGTGAGCTACGGGTTTAATACTTATACGGTTCGTGAACAGAATGAAGCGGATTTATTGACATCGAACAACCCTTTTTCAATTGCTGTTTTAGCCAGTCTGTACTTGATAAAAGCAGGGAAAAATGGTGAAAAAAAGTTAGCTTTCAAGAAAAAACTCCTTGAAATTGCCATAACAAAGAATTTTGACCGTGCAAAATTGTATAGATTGCTTAACTTTGTTGAATACTTAGTGAAGTTACCCATAAAACTGCAATTAGAATTCAAAGAATTTACAAAACAACCTAAAATTGATAGTAAAATGGAAGCGGAAAGAACTTTTTTAAAAACATACGAAGTGTTTTTTGGTAAAGCATTGAGTGAAGAACGTCAAGAAGGGCTTAAAGAAGGGCTTGAAGAAGGGCTTGAAAAAGGACTTGAAAAAGGACTTGAAAAATTACGTCAAGAACGTGAGAATACGGTCATAAACTTGTATCAAAATATGGGCGTTAATGCTGAACAGATTGCCAATATTTTAAAATATGATCTTGAATTTGTTCAAAGTGTTTTGGATAAATTCAAAGAGTCTAAAGCATAAATGTTGATTAAAATCAAATAGAAAAGCCTTGAAAACACATCGTTTTCAAGGCTTTTTTGCACTTTATACTGAGGGGGTGCTTTCCTCTACAATTTCTCCAACAACCGCCGCATATCTGTTTTTTGCAAAACAATGCGCTCGATGTCTTCGATTTTGATGCGTTCTTGTAGCAATGTATCGCGGTCACGAATAGTCACTGTATTGTCCTCCAAAGTTTGGAAGTCAACGGTGATACAATAAGGTGTACCAATCGCATCTTGACGGCGATAACGGCGACCAATGGCATCTTTTTCATCATATTGGCAATTGACGACAAACTTCATGTCATTGAAAATTTTCATTGCTGCCGAAGTCAATTCCTCTTTATTTTTCAACAAAGGTAAAATAGCGCATTTTACGGGTGCCAGCGACGGGTGCAATTTCAAAACGGTACGTGTTGCGTCTTCACCTTTTGCGTCGGGAACAGCCTCTTCGGTGAAGGCATTTGACATCATCGCTAAAAACATACGGTCGCAACCGATGGAGGTTTCGACGACGAAAGGCACGTAGTTTTCATTGATTTCGGGGTCAAAATATTGCAATTTCTTACCTGAAAGCTCTTGATGACTGCGCAAATCGAAGTCAGTACGCGAGTGAATACCTTCTAATTCACGGAAACCAAAAGGGAACTCAAATTGAATATCCACCGCCGCATCTGCATAGTGTGCGAGGTTGTCGTGGTCTTTGAATTTGAGTTTTGACTGAGGGGTGCCAATTGCCAAATGCCAAGCCATACGCTTCTCTTTCCAAGCCACATACCATTCTTTTTGGCTACCAGGGCGAATGAAAAATTGCATTTCCATTTGTTCAAATTCACGCATACGGAAGATAAATTGACGTGCAACAATTTCATTACGGAAGGCTTTTCCGATTTGAGCGATACCAAACGGCACTTTTTGGCGGGTTGATTTTTGAACATTCCCAAAGTTGACAAAAATGCCTTGCGCTGTTTCGGGACGCAAATACAATTTACTTTCCTCGCCAGCAATATTACCCAATTGGGTATAAAACATCAAATTCAATTGACGCACATCTGTCCAGTTGCGGCTGCCTGTGTCGGGGTCTGCTATTTCCAACTCGTCAATCATGCTTTTCAAGCCGACCATATCGCCTTTTTTCATATAGTCATTCATCCGAAATTCTATATCAGCCGCTTTTGCAGCATACTCGACACAACGTGGGTTGGTTTCGCGGAACATCTTTTCATCGAAATTTTCAAAGCGTTTTGCCGCTTTTTGAACTTCTTTATTGATTTTTTCCTCGATTTTTTCAATAACGCCTTCAATGAGTTGGTCAGCACGGAAGCGTTTTTTAGAGTCTTTGTTGTCCAACATCGGGTCATTGAAGGCATCCACGTGACCAGAGGCTTTCCATACTTTTGGGTGCATAAAAATCGCAGAATCCAAGCCCACGATGTTGTCATTGAGTTGCACCATTGATTTCCACCAATATTCTTTGATGTTATTTTTCAAAAGCGAACCGTAAGGACCGTAGTCATAGACTGCCGCTAATCCGTCATAAACTTCAGATGAAGGGTAAATAAAGCCGTACTCTTTGGAGTGCGATACGAGTTTTTTGAAAATTTCGTCCTGTTGCGCCATTATTATTTCGTTATTCGTTGATTTGATAATCATTATTGGTTGTTAATCGTATTTTACGAAAAATACTGAGGGGGTGTTTCGTTAAAAACCGCGCAAAGGTAAACAGCCACCACCAATAAAAAAAGCCTATTGACAGATGCGTTTTGAAACAATGAAGGTTTGTGTTATAAACCTTTAAAACAAAAACTTCATAAACAAATAAGCTGAGACTAACTCTTTTGGTTTATTTTTGCAGTGAAATTGACCGTATATTGTAAATGAAATATCATAAAACATTGAAAATCATATTTTTAAGAAAAAATACTGAGGGGGGGGGATTGCTTATTGTTTATTGTTTATTGCTTATTGCCTCTTTGACAATCGCTTCTTGTAGCAACGAACAAGCGGAAGCACCGAACATCACTCGTGACCAATTAGGTATTGAAAAAGGAAAAGATGTGGAGATTATTTACTCCGATTCAGCGCGGGTAAAGGTGAGGGTGACGGGTCCGACGATGTTGTATTATACAGGTAGAGACGAGCCAAAACAAGTATTCCCAGATGGCACAGTGACGTACTTTTATAATGAATTTCAGATGGAAATGAGCGTTTTGACAGGTAAATACGCCATTAGAGACGAAAAAAATCGGAGAGTCATTATCAGAGACAGCGTCGTATGGGAGAGCAAAACGGACGGACGTTTGGAAACGAGCGAGTTGATTTGGGACGAAGCGACCAATATTATTCGCTCTACGAAATTTACACGTATTACAAGGGCAAACGAAACAATCAGTGGTTTTAATTTCGAAACTGATGATAAATTGACGCATTGGCGTATTTTGGCACCACGAGGGAATTTTAATGCTGGCAACTTGCAACAGCAGATGCAGTAGTTTTTGGGTTATTGGTTATTGGTGAATTGGTTATTAGTTACTTGATGAACCAATTGACCAATCACCAATAACTAATCAACCATTAACAAATAACGAGTAACGATTAACCAAATTAGTATTTTTTTCTAATTTTGCCACAAAATAAGAAAATAGGCTTATGAAAAGAGTAGTAGTAACAGGAATTGGCGCAGTAACGCCCATTGGAAACAACGTAAATGATTATTGCGAAGCCCTTAAAAAAGGGGTAAGTGGGGCGGTAACAATTACGCGCTTTGATGCGACATTGTTCAAAACACAATTTGCTTGCGAGGTAAAAGACTTCAAGCCAGAAGTCGCTATTGAAAAAAAGGAAGTGCGCCGCATTGATTTATATGCTCAATTTGGCATCGTCGCTGTGGATGAAGCCTTGAAAATGAGTGGTTTAGACTTAGAAAAAATTGACCTTGACCGTGCGGGTGTCATTTTTGGCTCTGGTATTGGTGGTTTGATGACGATAGAGAATGAAATTTCGGACTTTGCACGGGGCAATGGTACGCCGCGTTACAATCCGTTTTTGATTCCTAAGATGATTGCGAATATTGCGGCAGGTTTGATAGCGATAAAGTACGGTTTCAGAGGTATCAACTATGCAACTGTTTCCGCTTGTGCAACGGCAAATCATGCGATTATCAATGCTTTTGACTATATTCGCTTGGGAAAAGCAGATGTGTTGATTACAGGTGGCTCGGAAGCAACGGTGACGACGACGGGTGTCGGCGGCTTTACCGCCATGCACGCGATGAGTACCCGGAACGACGACCCGACGACGGCTTCTCGTCCTTATGATAAAGACCGCGATGGTTTTGTCTTAGGCGAAGGCGGTGGTGCTTTGATTCTTGAAGAATACGAACATGCGGTTGCACGTGGCGCAAATATCTTGTGTGAAGTGGTCGGTACAGGCATGACGTGCGATGCTTTCCACATGACAGCACCTGACCCTGACGGCAAAGGCGTTATAAATTGTATGAATATTGCCTTGAAAGAAGCGCAATTGTTGCCCGAACAAGTGGATTATATCAACACACACGGCACATCAACGCCGTTGGGTGATGTGGCAGAATTGCGGGCAATTATGGGTGTTTTTGGCGAAAAAGCCTACGATATTAACATCAGTTCGACAAAATCTATGACGGGTCACTTGCTCGGTGCGGCAGGTGGTATTGAAGCTGTTGCAGGGATTTTGGCGATGCAAAACGATTTCGTTCCGCCAACGATTAACCATTTTACAGATGACCCCGAAATGGACAATCGCCTCAACTTGACTTTCAACGAAGCGCAACAACGCCGCTTAGATGTCGTATTAAGTAACGGCTTCGGTTTTGGTGGTCATAATACAACCGTGATTTTTAAGAGACTTTAATAATGGGTTTTTGAGTTATTTAAAATTAACCCCCTCAGTAAAAAAGACGTTTTAGATAGTTTAAGCTTAAAAAAGTATAAGCATTGAAACAAGATTATTCACTCAGAACTTTCGTCAAGTTTCGAAACTTGACGAAAGTTTAAATATTGACAGTCAATATTTTATGATTTTTTTCAATGCTTATGCGTTTTGTCTTTTAGCCTAAAATCTGAATGTCTTTGTCCGGCATACACACATAACTCAACAACCCAGCAACCAATAACTTTTTTAATATAATAGTAGGTTTTGGGTTACATCAGAAAATTTTATAACTACAATTTTTCTAAAGACAAACTCCTTGCGCGGCGGCTACAACAGATTCTGGGCTATGTGCCATCAGATTTGGGTTTGTACAAACTCGCCTTTTTTCACAAGTCCACCAATGCCGAAAAGGTCAATGGTGCGGCAGGACAAAACAACGAACGCCTTGAATACCTCGGCGATGCGGTGTTGGGAACAATCGTCGCGGAGTATCTTTTCAACAAATACCCCAACTCGGATGAAGGTTTTTTGACCAAAATGCGTTCAAAAATCGTTAAACGCAGTTCGCTCAACAAAATCGGTGACAAAATGGCACTCGATACCATCCTCTTGGAGTATAACAACACACGCCTAAGTCGCTCAATGTTGGGCAATGCTGTCGAAGCATTGGTGGGTGCTATTTACCTCGAATGTGGCTACAATGAAACGAAGCGGTATGTGGTCAAAAAACTACTGCGTAAGTACTTGGACATCCACGAGTTAGAAACGTTTGATGACAACTACAAATCGCAACTGCTCGAATGGTCGCAGAAAAATGGCAAGCAAGTGGCTTACAAAGTCATTGCAAAGTACAAGTTTGAGAAACGCGACCGCTTCAAAGTCGCTGTCCTCCTCGACGGCAATAAAATTGCGGTGGCTGATGATTTTAATAAAAAATCGGCGGAACAAATGGCTTCTGAAAAGGCTTTGGTGGCTTTGGGAATTCGGATTGAAGAGGAGGAGGATTGAGGATGTGCGAAGTGCAAAAAGGAAAGGGCAAAACTTGGTTTTACAGGTTTTGCCCTTTTGTTTTTTAAGTGAAAGCTGCTTGTAAATCTATTATTGAGCTAATCAAAGTCATGTTTTCTCCTTTGCAAACAGGTTCAAGGTCGGTGATATCGTAACTGGCGATGTGTTGAATACCGTGCTGTTGACAATTGGCAATAATCAAAGCATCATTTGGCAGTAGGTTATAGCGTTCCATCAAATTTGCAGACGCATCAATTAAATTCACATTGTCATTCAAAAAATCGAATAAATTAAGGAATTGCTGTGGTTGATGCAGTTGCATGATGCCACTGATACGCCCTGATGTTTTCAAAGTAAGAGGTGCTTTGCTAC
>JAYTMI010000511.1:0-2493 GCA_043728625.1 Saprospiraceae bacterium
TTTTTCTATTTGACATCTCAAATATCACCCGCTTTTTTCACTTTTTTTAAATGCTTTTGGTTCTAATTTTGAACCAAATTATTTTGTAGGGTTTTAAAATTTTTTTTAACACAGATTGATAGGGCTACCCGAAAAAGTTAATATAAAAAAAAGGGTTGCCAAATATTAAATTTGAAGATATTTAAGAAAATTTATGTGCTGATGCTATGCTTAAAAAAAAGCTGCTGCGATACCCCTAAGTATCGCGGCACTGTTTTTTAAAATGACTACTTCAAAACCCCTTCAAGCACCGTCAACAACGCCCTCTGCGTCTCTACCGTTTTGTCCTTATCATACCAACCATGCACCTTTGATTTTACTGACTCAATATGCGCTTTACGTTCTTCTTTCGTCATCGCAGCCATATCTACTTTAATTTTTTGCACAATATCTTGCAAGGCTTGCGGTCGTGGTCCCCAAGAAGCCAACACCTGACCCTCTTCATCCAGCATAAGGAGTTTCGGAATCGAACGTCCTTTGTCCGTCAAAAAAGCGTTCATAATGTCCAAATGTTCATCTCTAAAAATGATGCGGTGCGTGATAAGTGGTTGAGCCACAGCAATTTTCTCAAACACAGGCACGACTTGACTTGCATCGCCACACCACCCCTCAGTAATTGTCAACCAAGTCGTCGGTTTAGTCATTTTCGCTAAAAAAGCCTGCATTTCAGGTATCAATTGCGTCGTGTCATTGAGGCGATACATGCGTCCAAGGTTATCTGCCGTATAGTCCAACATAGCAGGACTATTGTTAAAGCCCGTTGTTGAAGTTTGACCATTTTGCCACATTTCCGCTACCTCGACTAAATATTCGAGGTAAGTCAGGCTAATTTTGAGTGCGTTTTTGTTAATTGTAGTCATAAAAGATGATTTTATTTTGCAAATGACCACAGATTAGAATGATTCAACAGATTTATACGGGTTTATTGTCATCCTGCGAGGAAAAAATCAGCGAAAACCAGTCAAATCAGCCCCATCTGTGGTCTAAAAATCGCAAAATTACGATTTTAAAACGAAAAAAAGGTTTGGAGAAAAACTTCTCCAAACCCTTAAACCTTTTTAGAAAGGACACAAAATCTAAGCTCTACTGAAAAATTGCTCTAATTTAAATCTCAGACTCATTCATATTTCAAAGTCATCAATGGAAATTTTGAAATAGGTATTAAATCATTACATTTTTGGTAACAAAACCGCGTCAATTGACTGAATAACGCCATTTGATTGATAGACATCATACGTATTGATGTTCGCAGAACCACCATTTTCATCCATAACAATGATGTTTCTTGTACCATTCATTTTGAAAGATAATTTACCACCTGAAACTGTAGGCAATGTTGCTTTGCCTTTACCTTTTTTGATAAGAGCAGACAACGCATTGAAGTCATACTTGCCTGAAACAACGTGATACGTCAATACTTTTGTCAAAGTCGCCTTATTTTCTGGCTTCAAAAGTGTTGCAACAGTGCCTTCTGGCAAATTTTCAAACGCATCGTTGACGGGAGCGAAAACCGTGAAAGGACCTGCACCTTGCAAAACATCCACCAAACCAGCTGCTTTTACAGCCGCCACGAGGGTTGTGTGAGCTTTAGAATTGACTGCATTTTGAACGATGTTTTTCATCGGAAACATGGCTTCTCCACCAACTTGAACGGTTGTAGGTTCTGACATTTTGTTTGAAGTCATTGATTGAGCTTCTGCATTTATTGTGCTAAGGGCAGCGGCGAATACGACGAGCGCAGCCGTTTTAAGAAAGTTTTTCATGTAATTATGAATTTTAAAAAATTAAAAGAAATGAATTTATTGTTAATTTATTTTGTACTTAGTTAAAAATGAATTTGTGTTTAATAAATATTGAATGAGCTTTAACAAATACTAAATTAGGCTAAATGGATACTAAATTAGTGTTCACTTAAATTAGTTTAGTATTTATTGAAGTCAAATAAAGGATTAAAATAGTTTTACGTAAAGATAAATTTATGTGAATTAATTTGTTGTTCTGTATTTCGATATACGATGTTTAAAGGTTGTTTGGTTTTAATGTTTTGAAAAAAAATTCAGTGATGCTAATTTGTTGTTCGTTGAAATCATTTACGAGAATATAAGTTTGTTCGGTTTTAAAGCGTTAAAAAAAACTTAAAAAAAGTAGAAAATACTGAGGGGGTACTGCCACACATAATTGTCTTTAAAACAGAGACTATTTGCACATTCTCTCAAAACAACATCATTCACTATTCTTTCATTCACTCAATTTAGGGCAGTGGACGGGTTGTAAAATTTTAAATCACTGATTTCAGGATTTTTAAGATTAGAGTTTTGTCATTAGTAACGAAGTGAAAGAATCTGTTTAGATTTATTATTCAGATTCTTTCACTTCGTTACTAATGACGCGCTTCGTTTGTAGGAGAGGAACTTTATGTTCGGGGAACTTTAAAAGTTCCCCGAACATGGTACT
>JAYTMI010000512.1:0-5119 GCA_043728625.1 Saprospiraceae bacterium
AGCCTTGACTGAAACGATTCGGGATAAGTCGGGTCAAATCATTGACCTCTCGCCAAACATTCCAAACGAAGCACAAGTAATGTTGAAAAACATTACAAATGATGTGTTTTTGCTCAATTTTATTGCTTCAAACATGAATTTGAAGCCTTCAATCAAGCAAAGCATCCTTGAAATCAACAGCCTTTCGCTGAAAGCAGAAACTATTTTGCTGCACATGGACAGCGAATTGCAACTTTTGGAATTGAAAGGAGAAATTGAGTCGAAGGTCAGAGTGGAGTTGGATAAACAACAACGTGACTATTTTTTGAGCCAACAACTGAAAACGATTCAAGACGAATTAGGCGGCAATCCGCAGGAGGAAGACTTGATGAAATTGGCAGAACGTGCGCGCAAAAAAGACTGGTCAATCGAAGTCCAAAAGCATTTTGAGAAAGAATGGGCGAAAGTGAAACGGATGCCGCATCAAGCACCCGAGTATTCGATTTTGTTGAATTACCTCGAAACCATGCTCGATTTGCCTTGGAATGAGTTCACAAAAGACAATTTTGACCTTAAAAAGGTTAAAAAGAAATTGGACGCTGACCATTATGGGCTTGAAGATGTGAAAGAACGCATACTCGAACACTTAGCTGTATTGAAGCTCAAAGGCGATATGAAAGCACCGATTTTGTTACTGACGGGTCCTCCGGGCGTAGGTAAAACATCGTTGGGCAAGTCGGTGGCGGATGCCGTTGGGCGTAAATATATACGT
The DNA here is from genome assembly GCA_043728625.1 of Saprospiraceae bacterium. Taxonomy (GTDB): domain Bacteria; phylum Bacteroidota; class Bacteroidia; order Chitinophagales; family Saprospiraceae; genus JAAFJT01. The sequence goes on from JAYTMI010000512.1 coordinate 752, forward strand.
ATGTCTTTGGGCGGTTTGCACGATGAATCTGAAATTCGTGGACACCGCAAGACTTATATTGGTGCGATGCCGGGTCGTATCATTCAAAGCATGAAAAAGGCGGGTTCGAGCAATCCACTTTTCATCCTTGATGAAATTGATAAAGTCGGTGCCAGTTTCAGAGGCGACCCTTCAAGTGCGCTTTTGGAGGTGCTTGACCCTGAGCAAAACACGACTTTTTATGATAATTACCTTGAATTGGAGTATGATTTGTCAAAAGTCATGTTCATTGCCACGTCCAATTCTTTAGAAAACATACAACCTGCCTTGCTTGACCGTATGGAAATTATTCGCCTAAGCGGTTATTCGATAGAAGAAAAAGTTGAAATTGCGAAGCAACATCTGATTCCCGATCAGCGCAAAGAGCATGGTTTGAAAGCAAAGGATATTAAACTGTCAGCAGAAGTCATTGAGCGCATCATTCAAGACTATACCCGTGAATCAGGCGTGCGTTCACTCGACCGTCAGATGGCTGCCTTGATGCGGAGTATTGCTAAAAAGGTGGCGATGTCTGAAAAATATAACCCCTCAGTATCTGTCGAGGATTTGAAGGACATGTTGGGTGCGCCCCGTTTTTCCAATGATTTTTATGAAAAAGACCAAATTCCGGGCGTGGCTATTGGTTTGGCTTGGACATCGGTGGGCGGCGATATTTTGTTTATTGAAGTCTCGCTTTCCAAAGGAAAAGGCAACATGATTCTGACGGGTAATCTGGGAGATGTGATGAAAGAATCGGTTTCGACAGCTTTGAGTTTCCTGAAAAGTCATGCCGAAGAGTTGGGTTTAGACCCCTCAGTATTTGAAGAAAATGACATCCACGTTCACGTTCCAGAAGGCGGCATTCCGAAAGATGGACCTTCGGCGGGTGTGACCATGATGACAGCTTTGGCTTCTGCGTTTAAAAAACAACCGATTAAAGCGCATTTGGCGATGACGGGGGAAATCACGCTGCGTGGAAAAGTATTGCCCGTTGGCGGCATCAAGGAAAAAATATTGGCAGCAAAACGGGCGGGTTGTAAAGAGATTATTCTATGTAAAGACAACCGAAAAGATATTGAAGAAATCAATCAAACTTACCTCGAAGGACTAACATTTCACTATGTTGACCGTATGACACAGGTGTTGGATATTGCTTTCAATAATTAACTAAAAAAGCAGAATTTTCAAGAGACAGCCGTTTCTTTTTAAGAAATTGCGGGCTCTTTTTATTTCTTACAAATGAACTTTTTTGCTGTTTTAGAATAAATTCATATTTTGTGCAAAAAAGTAAATTAATGAATTTGAAAGCTATTATTAGTGGTTCTTTTGGCATATTCTTTTGGTTCCACTTGTTCATCACAGTCCTTTCGTGGGTTGCACCGTTTATGTTTTCTTGGTATTACCTTCTTCCAGTCTATTGGACAGTTATGTTGCAATTCGCCGTTTTCGATCGGTGTCTTGTGAATAAAGAACATTCATTAGGAGAAGGTGAGGACACGACTTTTTATTCACATATTTTGGAATTAGTTGGATTCAATTTCAACCGTAAAAATGTCAAGTTTTTCTGTCGTAAGTTTTTATATCCTTTTTTGACTGCCGTTACACTTATTTGGCAAGTTGTTTTGGGCTATGCGCCGACTATGTTTTAAGGCTTTATACATGAAACGGGACAAATGAAATCATCCCGAACTTAGCTTGTTGATAAGTTCGGGATGATTCATGTTTGGTGGGTTTTCCAAAGCGCGACATCTTTATTCACCATTCACTTATTCATTTTTAAATCTCATAAACCAAAAGCCCATTTTTCATACGCGGTTCAAAAAAGGTGGATTTGGGCGGCATCGAACCATCACTGTCCACAACGGCTTTTAAGTCGTCCAATTCAACAGGGAAAAGACAGAAACCGACCCCCTCAGTACCCACAGCATTTGTCAACTTTTCAAACTCTTGTTGACCATCAATATACTTCAAACGAGGGTCTATTTTGATGTTTTTGATGCCTAAAACAGGTTTTATTACTTTCTCATTGAGTAAATCAACATCAAGTTGTACAAAACCTTCTGGCGACTCTTCCGCATAATGTTTCAAAACTTCTTTTCGCCAATACAATTGAAACCATTTATCCTCTAAAAACATGGTTATTTCAAACTTTGAATAAGGCAATGTCGCTGTTCTTAGTACGCGTATTTTAAACTCCGTCCTTAGTTTTTCTAGAAATTCATCAGATGTCAAGCCATTCAAGTCTTTAACAACGCGGTGAAAAGCACCAATTTTCAATGTGTTTTCTGGAAAGTAAGCGGTCAACATTTTACTCGTTTTGTCATTTGGCGACATTTTATGCAGCGCTGCAAAACTGGCTGAGCGATGATGCCCATCTGCGATATAGGCATGAGGGATTTTTTCCGTAAAAATGTGTTGAATTTTTTCAATGACTCCCCCCTCAGTAATTTTCCAAAAACGATGCTTTTCCGTATCTAATTCAATGACATAGAACTTTTTATGTGTTTCTATATAATTGCTAATCAATTCATTGAGTTCAGAAATGGGTGGATAAGTTAACAAAACGGGTTTTATCGCTGCCCTGCGTGTTTGCAACAATTCTGATTGAAGTTCTTCATTTGTCACGATGGTTTTTTCATGCTGCTTCATCGTTCCTTTAAAGTATTCTTCAATGTCTGTCGCTACAACTAAGCCATTCCTTTTTTGACCATCAGGGCTCTTAATTTGATAAATATACATGGCTTCGTCTTCGGTCGGTAGGAATAAGCCTTCGGCAGCATATTCGTGGTAACGATATTTGACAGTGTCAAAAAAACCGATGGAGTGTGGTACTTTGTCTAAGTTAGGCGCAACAGCGCTGAATGGCATTATTTTCATAAATTCGTTTTAAGATGAGTCCTACATTTTGGGTAAAAATACAAATTATTTATCTAAAAATTCAATACTACTTAAAGCAAAAAGCGGTTTGCCATCGTTTTTAGGATTTTTACAAACGATAAACAATGTTGTCGGCATCGGTGCTTTTGGTGGTTTGTTCAAGACAATTTTTACAGGTGCGAAGTTGTCGGCTGGCACGTCACCACTGCCTAAAAGGTCTCCAGTAGGGCTTCCGATATGGACTTCAATTTTACCCCCCACAGTATTGGCTTTTTGCGAAAATGCACCAATGGACATAGATTGAATGCCTGTAAGGTCAATCTCTTTAAAGGCAATATAAGCATTATCAGTCGTTGCGATAGCCACTTCGCCGCCGAGTTGTTCAACCGTAAATTTGCTGAAAGCATTGGCATCGTCATAAGAAACAGCTTTGATTTTAGGGCTGCGCAACACCAGCATATCCGTTGTTGTCAAAGACCCCATGCCTTTATAGCCTTTATCGCTGTAAGTGGCTTGAATGATATACGCCCCCTCTTTTTTACCGTTATGGGCTGTGGCTTCATAGCTGTTTTGTAGCGGTAATGATACTTTTTTCGTATCTTTCAAGGACAAAATGTATTCTGCAATCGTTTTGGCATCGCCATCTGAAATCTGCGGATGCGCCGCCATCGCTTGTTCGCCCCAAATGCCGCCGCCGCCTTGGATGATTTTTTGAGCCAACATTCTGATATTCGTCCCGTTTGTTGGATATTTTTTTGCAATATCCATATATGAAGGACCGATGTTTTTCTTATCCGCAAAATGGCAAGACTTACAATCCGACAAATCAATCAAACGTTTGCCCAAAGCTAAACCAACATTGGATTTATGTCCTTGTTCCAACATCGTTTTGTCATAACCTTCGAGGTAATTGATGTTAACGACCACGTCTTCAGGTGCAATGCCTTTGCCGATTTTACCGTCCTCTTTATCTTTTACTGCGACCGAATAATTGATTTTATTGTCAAAAAAGAAAGATTTATTGCCATTAACGGCAATTTTTACTTCTGGTTCGGCATTGCCTACTTTTATGATTGTACTCGATGTACTTATATTACCTGCGGCATCCGTAACGGTCAAAACAGCATTGTATTCCCCTGCTTTTCTAAATTTTATCTTCGGATTCGGCAAATTACTGAGGGGTATGCCTTCGCCAAAATTCCAAGAATAAGTGAGTGTGTCGCCGTCATAATCCATCGTTCCTTCTGATGAAAACTGAACTTTTAGCGGTTTTGCGCCTGCTTTTTTATCTGCTATCATTTTAACCAAAGGCTTGCGATTGCCTGGATTGAAGGTAATACGCGACAAAGTCGCTTCTTCATTTTGAGCAAACCACTGCGTACCATAATCCAAAACAAACAGCGTTCCGTCGCTTGCCATAGCCATATCCATGGGGTGATAGAACTTAGTGCTGGGCATAAAAGGCTCTGCACC
>JAYTMI010000513.1:0-3460 GCA_043728625.1 Saprospiraceae bacterium
CCAAAAACTGTAATAGGTTGGAATAACTCTATTCTTTATATTTGCATTTTAAATAATTATTAATTTACGAGATACAAAAATAGAAACAATGCGTAAAAATCTAACAACAAAATCAATTATATTCCCTATCATTTTTCTAATCTTCATTACCCCCCTCAGTATTCAAGCACTTTTTGCTGCCGAAATGCCACAATATTTGGCAAATGCGACGGAGATGTTTAAAAGTAAAACGCTATCACATACATCCGCTGTGTATGAGGACATTGTGATTGATGACTTGGTTATGTATGAAGCGCGCAGTAGCAATCCATGTAGTTTGGGTAGTCCTCAAATTCAAAATTCAAGGGATTATCTTGATGTAGTCCTTCAAAACGGGACATTATGGGCTGCTGACATCAGTAAAGGGAACACACAATTAAATGTTCAACTTTTTTATGATGCGCAATCAGATTTATTAAGTTTCCGCAAAACTTTAAGTTCGGACTTGACTTATGTCGTTGTCCAAAATAACACTTCTATTACCTTCTATCAAAATAGAAAACCTTTTGTTATCATAGATAACATTCAGAATTGTGGCACAAATGCCTGTGCGACCATACATTTTATGAGCAATAGAACCAATTTGAGTCTTTACAATTGCAACACAACACTGGCTACAAGTAGGGCAATGGCTGCCAATAGTCAGAATAAACCTTTGGCATTAGCCAATGACCAACACAAAATGGTCATCGGTTTAGATGCTGCTGAAGACGTAAATACAAGGAATTTCAAAAAACCAAATCATACAGTCTCCACACATCAAGTTGCTCCTAATCCAACAAATAGCACAACAACTATTTCGTATGTTTTGACAGCTGATGCACCTGTTCGCGTATCTATTTACAACGCAATCGGGCAGCAGATAGCCGTTTTAGTCAATGAAAACCAAACCAAAGGGGAACAAAACATAGAGTGGAAATCCGCCGAATTACTGAGGGGGGGTATTTACTTCTATGAAATAATTGCCAATAATAAAAGAATGGTTGGCAAAATCATAAAACAATAGTTTAACAACCTAATTAAGGATTAAAAAAAAGGGATACGCCTTTAAAAGCATCTTTAAAGGCTTATCCCATGAACATTTTTTTTTCAGAGAATCCTTCGTTTTTTTAAAAAGGCTCTTTTCTCATTATACAGAAAGGAGTCTTTTTTTTTCTGATGAAAGACAAATTACCGAATAGTGGAAAAAACTGTAATTGCTTCTTGTGTTTTAATCCTGCACTTTTGTTCTATCGGTTGACAAACAACCTAGTTTTATCACTAAGCCATCTATGAATAATAATCTTTGGGTATTTAAATGACAATATAGTCCATGAATAAGAACGCAATACTTACTACTTTTTTAACCATCTTTCATTTTAACCTTCAATTGCCTATACGTCAATATGCTGAAACACCTCAAATAGACGCTGATTCGATGCAACAGCAATTAGATGAGACCTGCAACATCGTTACAACTAGCACTGACTCTGACACTTATACTTTGACCATCGTCCCTGTTGATGAGACCCAACATTGCACACATTATTTTAAATACTTTGCACACATTCCAAAAACCGATACATGGTATAATTTTCAAACCGATTCGACATCTACACAGCTATATAATAGACAAATTGGTTTATCAAAAAATGTAACCTATAGAGTTCAACATTATGTGGTTTCAAAAAACAATAACAATCGTTCCCAAGTTTTTGAAGCTGATTTTATTCTAAAAAAACCAGTAATTGAAAGAAACTCAGAAGGTGACATATTAGATATGCTTTCTCAAAAAAATATTAAAGCCATCTCAAATACCGATTCAGATATACCTGTTTATTTTAGTAGTACCCAGAGCATTCAAAACACTTCAAAACCTAAAATGAAACATTAAGATACATACACAACGCATTGTAACACATGATTTTTTTAACCCGACACCTGTTTGCAGGAGTCGGGTTTTTTGTACACTTAAAAACACAAAATGCCCGAATCCGCTTATGATTCGAGCGTTTTGTTGCTTAAACTGATGGCACATCCCGATTCAGTCGGGAGGGGGGCAGTTTATTCAATCACCAATTCTTTCTCTGTTTTGACACCATCTTTCTCCACTTCCACGGTGTATTTCCCTTTTTGTAGATAATACTTTCCATCGTCCCCTTTTTTTAATTCGATGTCTTTGGCATCTTTATCCTTTTTATCGGTGTTCAACCATGCTGTATACTGAGGGGTCTGTTTCCCCTCAAAACTCATGTCTATTTCAGGATAATTTAAGCCTTTTTGAAGGGAAACAATTGATTTTGACAACACCAAATCCTTTCCTGCGCGAATTGTAACGGTTGCTTTGCCGCTTGTTTTGGCATAACAAGGAATCTGCATTGTGATGGGTTTCATGTCTTCCCATTTGTTGCGTTGCGTACCCCAACCCCGATTGGTTTGTTTTTTTAAATCAAACAAAACGAAGTCTTTTGCCAGTGTTTTGTCGTCCAATTGCTCAACATGTTGCACATCTGCAATGAACAACGAGCGTCCATGCGTACCGACAACCAATTCTTTATCACGAGAGTGAACGACGACATCGTGAATAGCGACATTTGGCAAACCGTTGTTCATACTTTGGAAAGTTTTTCCTTTATCCAAAGACACATACAAACTGTGGTCAGTGCCAATATAAAGGATATTCGGATTTTTAGGGTCTTCTTTGAGCACATTGACAGGTTCGGCAGGTAAATCTGTACCAATGCGCGTCCAAGTATCTCCATAATTTGTTGACACATATATATATGCGTTGAAATCGTCCCACCGATAACCATTGAGCGACGCATAAACAGTCGCTTTGTCGTGGCTACTCGCTTGCACACGGCTCACCCAAAGGTCAGAAGGCAACCCCTCAGTAATTTTCTTCCATTCAACACCACCGTCTTTTGTTACATGTATCAAACCATCGTCGCTACCGACATAGATTAAACCGAATTTGAGCGGTGACTCATGTATCGTTGTCAAAGTACCATAAGGGACATTGCCTTTTTTACCGCCTTTGGTCAAGTCGTCGCTTATTTTTTCCCAATTATCGCCTTTGTCCAAAGAGCGATAGAGTTTATTTGCGCCAAAATACAAGACATCTTGGTTGTGTTGTGACAACAAAATCGGTGTTTGCCAATTGAAACGAAGCGGTTTTTCACCTAAATCATGCTTTGGCGTGATGAATTTAGGTCGCGTTCCTTGCTTAGTAGAAGTTCGGGCATAAACACCGAACTGGAAACCTGTATAAACCGTCGTATTGTCGCGGGTATCAACCATTGTTTGCATACCATCGCCACCCATAATTCGGCGATATTCATTGTGTCCTGAATCCTGCCAATCAATATTCGGTTCTGTTTTGGAACTACCAAACCAAACGCCGTTGTCTTGAAGTCCACCATACACATTATAAGGCTCTGCC
>JAYTMI010000514.1:0-7788 GCA_043728625.1 Saprospiraceae bacterium
ATGAACCCATCAGCGGATAAATTCCTTGATTCGTTTCAGTTCTTTTAGATTATTTTTACCAATAATCAATATTCATTCATCAATACTCAATCTAGCAAAGATTCTTGCTTATTTTTACGCAAAAATAAAGAGATGAAAGTTTGCGTCTTCCCTGGTTCTTTTGATCCCATCACATCTGGTCACGCCGATATCGTGCAGCGTGCTCTGCCACTTTTCGATAAAATTATCATTGCAATTGGCACAAATTCACAAAAAAACAGCCTCTTTACCTTGGAACAGCGTAAACAGTGGATAGGTGATGTCTTTGCCCATGAACCTAAAGTAGAAATTAGAACTTTTGAAAAACTGACAGCCGATTTCTGCAAAAAGGTAAAAGCAAAGTGGATACTGAGGGGGCTAAGAAATGCCTCTGATTTCGATTATGAAAAAACCATTTCACAACTCAATTTCATCGTCGGCAATGGCGTAGAAACGATGTTTTTGATTTCACAACCACAGTTTTCACATATTTCTTCTACAATTGTACGTGAAATCATCAAAGGCGAAGGCGATGCCTCACCCTTCTTACCTCCTCAAATTAAAATTTATCAACTAAGCGATAACAATCAATAGACAACGATTAACAGATGCGAGGAAAAAAAATCTTCTGCATATTATCAGTATAATTATTTCAAAAAACAAACACCTATGAAAAAACGGGCAATCTTTTTCTTATCTTTTTTATTTAGAACCTTCCTTTTTGGTCAAAACCTCGCCGTTGGAACTGTTTGGTACTACCATCAAAGCGCCTTGTTTGGCGAAAATGGTAATTATATCAAAATGCAAATCGTTGCTGATTCAACCATAAATGGTAAGATTTGTAAAAAATTTATAGGTGGTTTTGGCTGCTCTAAAATCCCAAATAGAGGCGAATTTGTGTACATCGAAAACAAAAAAGCCTATCGCTACGATTTTGATCGCAACCGTTTTTGGCTGCTTTATGATTGGTCTGCACGGATTGGCGACATTGTCACCATTTATGTACCACAACCCACCGTTGTAGATTCGTTCAAAATTCGTATTGATTCTGTTACGATTTGGACACCCAACGGTGAACCACTCATTGTTCAAAAAACATCACGAGTGGGTGCGAGTCGTTGGATTTATGCGAGTCAACAAATCATTGAAAAAATAGGTGCCAATGCCGTCTTTTTTCCACAATCTACGAGTTGCGATCCCGTCCAGTATGGTAGCCTTAGATGCTTCAATGAGCCGGATCAATTGCAAGTCAAGTTCGTTACCTATAAATGCGATTCAGTCATTGTTCGTGTAGGGACGAGTGATATCCTAAGCCAAAGGCAAATCACTATTTTTCCGACCCCCTCAGTATCTGAGCTCAATATAACGATTGATGAACCCGTAAACGGTGGTTTTTCGATGGACATCGTAAACGCCTTGGGTCAAGTTGTTTGGCAAAGCCAAAAACCAATTTACGAAACGAATAAATCCATTGATGTAAATACTTGGAAATCAGGTATTTACAATATAATTTTTACGGACAAAGATGGCGGGAAGTTGAATCGCTCATTTGTGAAAATTTAGCCCCCTCTCCAAAAAGAAGCCCTCTGGACAGTATTTGTCGCTTATTTATCATCAATTTGCTACCTTTGCGCCTCATTTTAACAGTTAAATGCTAAATAACAGTTTTTTTTACCAAATAAAAATCAACCAATCATTTCTATGTCTAACGCATTCTACCACACACCCAAAACCGTCAACGAACCTTTATTAGGATATGGCAAAGGTTCACCTGAAAAATTAGCTTTGAAAAAAGCGCTTGCTGATGCAAAATCCAAGCAAATGGATATTCCGATGTATATCGGTGGCAAACACGTTTCCACACCTAACAAGGTCGCCATCCATCCACCGCATGAGTTGAAGCATATACTCGGTCATTACAGCAAAGGCACAAAAGAACACGCCGAACAGGCGATAGCTGCGGCTATGAACGCCAAAAAAGCTTGGGAAGACATGGCTTGGCAAGACCGCGCTGCCATTTTTCTGAAAGCCGCTGACCTTTTAGCCGGTCCCTATCGCGCCCGCATGATGGCAGCCACGATGCTTTGTCAATCAAAAAATGCGTATCAAGCAGAGATTGATTGTATCGCCGAACTAGCTGATTTTTGGCGTTTTAATGTTCAATTTTTGACAGACATTTACAACCAACAGCCGAATAGCTCAACAGGTGTTTGGAATCGGACGGAATACCGCGCTTTGGAAGGCTTTATTTTTGCCTTAACACCCTTCAATTTTACGGCAATTGCGGGCAATTTGCCAGCTGCTCCTGCCTTATGTGGCAATGTGGCGGTTTGGAAACCTGCTGAATCGCAAATTTATTCCGCATGTGTCATCATGGACATTTTGGAGGAAGCGGGTTTGCCAGCAGGTGTCATCAATTTGATATATGTTGATGGTTCAACGGCAGGTGAAGCCATTTTTTCGCACCGTGATTTTGCGGGTTTGCACTTTACAGGCAGTACCACAACATTCAACCGTTTGTGGCAAACGATAGCTATGAATTTGCCAAAATACAAATCGTATCCGCGAATTGTAGGCGAAACAGGTGGTAAGGATTTTGTTATGGTGCATCCTTCTGCCAATGCCAAAGCGGTTGCAACGGCTTTGGGTCGAGGTGCATTCGAGTTTCAAGGACAAAAATGTTCGGCAGCTTCACGGGCTTACATCCCGCAATCGTTGTGGAATGATGTGAAAAACTATCTTGTTGAAGACGTAAAATCCATGAAAATGGGCACAACGGAGGATTTTACAAACTTCGTCAATGCTGTGATTGATGAAAAAGCATTTGACAAAATCAGTAGTTACATAGTTGATGCCAAAACCGCCAAAGACGCAGACATCATCGTAGGTGGTAATTTCAGCAAAGCAGAAGGGTATTTCATCGAGCCAACCGTAATCGTTGTGGATACCCCTCAATATACGACGATGTGCGAAGAGATTTTTGGACCCGTTTTGACAATTTATGTCTATGCTGATAATGATTTTGAAAAAACGCTGGATATTTTAGACGCAACATCACCATACGCCTTGACAGGTTCCATATTTTCGACCGACCGTGCAGCCGTAGCTGTGGCGACGGATAAATTACGTCATGCAGCGGGTAATTTTTATATCAATGACAAACCAACAGGTGCAGTTGTCGGTCAGCAACCTTTTGGCGGTGCGCGATTGAGTGGTACGAACGATAAAGCAGGTTCGGCATTGAATCTATATCGTTGGTTGTCGGCGCGGACGATAAAAGAAACTTTTGTCTCTCCAAGCGACTATCGCTATCCTTTTTTGGAGGAAAAGTAGGTTTTAAAAAATAAAAGTGGTTAAAAAGTAAGAAAGGGAGTGCATTTGTGCATTTCCTTTTTTATATTTGAACATAATTTACTTTTAAAAACAACACTTATGGGCGTAACAATTCACTATCGGGGCAAACTGAAATCACCCGGTCTCATAACAACATTGATGGATGAAGTCGAAGAGATTTGTATCTCCAACGACTGGCATTATCAATTGCTCAAAAATGAGACTGCAGCAGCAACGACTTTGACCAACCCGTTTTCACTCGAAGATTTTGAATCAGAACCTGATTTCGATTTTGAAAGGGATAATTTTCAAGGTGATTTGCGTGGCATCACTTTTGAACCCCACAAGGAGTCAGAAACGGTCACTTTTCTGTTTGATACTGAGGGGGTCTTACGTTCCATTTTTTCAAGTATTTTTAAGAAAAAAGGAAAATACACCTGGTGTTTTGTCAAAACGCAGTTTGCGGGAATTGATACGCATATTCGTATCATCAATTTGATGGCTTATTTGAAAAAGAAATATTTCAAAAAATTTGAGATTCATGATGATGGGGGCTATTATCCTAATAACGACACTGATGAACTACGACACCGATTGGACTATCTAAACAATGCCATCGCCACCGTACATGATGTTTTCGAAAATATAAGTATCGATAACTCAAAGTCACCAGATGATTTTATTGATGATATAAAAGATGCCCTTTCAGCATCTTTTAAAGGTGCAAATATTCAAATCATTAAAATTGACCCTCTAAGTATGATGTCCGATATGCTCAAAAATTTAAGAGAATCAACAGATGAGGATGCCAAACCAAAGAAAAAACGCAAAAAAAGGAGAGATACCGATGAGGACTTTGATTTACCTTTTTAAGGAGTGATGAATGATAATTTATCATTCATCATTTTCCTCTGCCTTGCAACAAGACCACAATGGTATAGAATAAAATCTTGAAATCGAGCGAAAGCGACATGTTTTCGATGTATAAAATATCGAATTTCAGACGCTGTATCATTTCATCTACAGTCGAAGCATAGCCATATTTCACTTGCCCCCAAGACGTAATGCCTGGACGAACTTTCAACAAATGCCGAAAATGCGGCGCACGTGCCATGATTTGATCAATATAAAATTGCCGTTCGGGACGCGGTCCAACCAAAGACATTTCGCCAATCAAGACATTGAAAAATTGAGGCAATTCATCGAGTCGCCATTTGCGCATTGTCGCGCCCCAAGGCGTACAACGCTCGTCGTCGGTGCGAGAGAGCATTGGTCCCTTTTCTTCTGCATCCATGTACATGGAACGGAACTTGATGATTTTGAATGGTTTATCATTTAGGCCAACCCGTTCTTGAAAATAAAAAATAGGTCCTTTGGATGAAAGAATCACCCGCAAAGCGATATAGGCATATATCGGTAAAAGCAGAATTATACCTGAAATACTGACCGCAATATCAATCAAACGTTTGACAACTTTTTGCCAATAAGGCATGAGTTCTTGCCGAATTTCGATAAGCACCGCACCGTATAAATGATTCATTTTCACTGTACCAACCATGATATCGTACATGTCTGGAATAACTTTAATGAGAATGCGGTCGCCAAAATCGAACATAACATCGAGAATATGTTTCATGCGACCATGTTCACTCGTTTCGATGGCAACAATGACTTCTTCAATACCTTGCTGGGTGATGATATTCGATAAATCGTTGATGCCACCCAATTTGGTCAAGTATTGTTCCAAAACATTTGTTGAATTGCCATTAGAGTCAACGAAACCGACGAAATGATTGCCTAACTTTTTCTCCCGTCCCTCAATTTCTTCATACAATTCCAAAGCATTGTGGTCGCCTCCGATTATGAGTGTCCTAAAACTAACGATACCCGATTTCAATCTTCGACTTGCGCGGGTCAGAAGAATCATCCGAATGGTCACTGTCCAAAAAAAATGCAAAATGAAAAGGGTCAAAAAGGAGCGATAATAGGACGTATAACCAGTTACGAAATCGTCAAGAATAAGTGTAAAAAATAAAAATAAGACACCGAAAAAGGTCAAAAAGAATGTCCGAGCTATCGTTGTCAAGCGTGAAAGCCGATAAATGTCGCGGTATTTGTCAAAAATAGCATAAAATAATATCCAACCAATTGGGATCAGAATTACCCCAGCCGCGAATTTGGGATCATTCAAGACACTAAAATCCCCCCATTTGATGCCCTCAACAGACCATTTTCGATATAAAAAAAAACATGTCCAAGCCGCCATAGCTGTCAAGAAGTCAGCGGCAGAATATACGATGGTGTCAAAGCGGCGTTGTTTTGTCATTTTTTTAAATTCCTAATTTCAAATTCTTAATGTCTAATTTCAAAATGTTACAGGAATACTGAGGGGGGCATTTTGAAATTGACTATAGTTGTAACAATTTAATATTATCAATCAAAACGGTCGCCGTTGAGATGGAATCAGGCAATAGACTTTTGAAAACAATTTGATAATCAGTTAGGCGCATGGCTTTTACTTCATTTGTTAAGTTTATATACGTTTTATTCCAAACATCGGTTGGGAAGAGCGTTACTTTGTAGGTTGTCAAACCAGTAGAATTTGCTGCACTTGAACCGAACACACCCACTGAAAGCGGCGACTGCGTTTTATAGTGCATTTCTAGATAAATACTTTGCGAAGCATCAGATAATTGAGTTTTTATACTTACGCCTTTTTCAAAATAGGAATTGGTTTTGGTCATTGTTAGACTAGCACATTTGCCTTCAAAACCATTTTCTACTTGACCAAAACGAATCGCATTAGTGTTATCTCTATCTACAGTAAGGCTGTTTCCTGTTTCAAAATTTTCTAAAATTTTAAAATTTGCACTACTGACATAGGTCGTCGTCGGTCGCATTGTATCTATTTTGCCAGAAGTTAAGTCAAGCGACTTCTTAAAAGAATTCAAAAAAGGATAAATAACTGGATTTGATTTGATGCCGTTATTTCGCACACCTGGAAACAACTGAATGTCATGTTTTCCTAAATTCACAACAGGAAATTGTGCGGGCAATTGATAAATCCCTTGCACATTGCCGTCAACATAGACCCATACATCCGTGATTTTATGCGCAGCAGTGCCTTGTCCCGATGTTGTTGTCAGCGTGAACGACGGTATGTAAAGGTAAGCGGGCACCTCGTTTTCCTTGACACAAGTGTTGAAAAAAAGGCATACAAAAGCTGCAAATAAAAGGAGAAGTGTTTTTTTGAAAAAAGCCATTTTTTTTTTTTTTTTGAGACAGCCTCATGCTTTATGACAAAGTTGTATCACCAATTACTTCAATAATCTGATGGGCTACTTTTAAGGCGCGATAGCCATCTTCAATCGTTACTTTGGGCTGTGTATCCTGTATGATACTATCTGCAAATGTTTCCAATTCCAATTGTATGGCATTGACAGCCAAAGGCTCAGGCATATTAATATCAATCCATTTTTTACCTCGAGCTGTATCCATTTCCATCAAATGCCCCCCCTCAGTATTTTCATCAAGTAAGCGAATAATTTGAGCATTTTTCTCTAAAAAATCGAGACTTAGATACGCATCTCTTTGAAAAAATCGGACTTTACGCATTTGCTTTAAACTCATGCGACTGGCGGTCAAATTTGCCACACAGCCATTTTCAAATTCAATACGAGCATTGGCAATATCTGGCGAAGCACTGACAACAGCAACGCCCGAGGCATGAATCGCTTTAACTTCTGAATTGACCAAATGCAAAACAAGGTCAATATCGTGAATCATCAAATCGAGTATCACCGACACATCTGTGCCACGCGGATTGAAAGTTGCCAAACGATGTGCTTCAATAAATAATGGCTCAATCGAAATATCGCCAAGCGCCAAAAACGCAGGATTAAAACGCTCAACATGACCAACTTGGACTTTTACGCCTTGCTTTTGTGTCAAAACTAACAATTCTTCGGCTTCTGCTACGGTATGTGTTAATGGCTTTTCAATAAAAACGTGCCGCCCCCTCAGTATGGCTGCTTTTGCCAACGAAAAATGATGAATAGTAGGCGTAACAATATCCACAACATCAACCGCACCCATAAGTGATTCCGCAGAATCGAAGGCACGAATCTTTAATTCTTCTGCAATTTTAGCGGCATTTACAGCATCTGCATCAAAAAAACCGACAAGTTCAAATCGTTCACTCGCTTGTAGAATACAGCGCAGATGTATTTTGCCAAGATGCCCTGCACCTAAAACGCCTATTTTTAGTTTGGTCATTGTATTCATTATTAAATTGTCGAAAAATTCATTCCTCACTTTTCGGGCAAAGGTAGTAATTGAGGTTTGAAAATTGGCTAACGCCGTTTTTTGAAAAGTGTTTTTATATTTTTATGTTTGACTTTCAAAAGAAAAAAGCTATTTTCGTATTGACAAACATTC
>JAYTMI010000515.1:0-2512 GCA_043728625.1 Saprospiraceae bacterium
TGGCTTTGGCTATCAAGGTGGCGCAAGCCGCAATGGTTGGGGTCGTGTGGCCGCCGAAGAGGGTTTTGGTGCAGAAATGAAAGCCAAAGCGACAGAACCAGGCGGATGGAGTATGGGTATGACAGGTTTCGGCGAATGTCTGCCTTACCATGAAAACCATATCCGTTTAAGTCCTGATAAAAAAGATATTTGGGGACAGCCGACACTCATTTTCGATGTTGAATTCAAGGAAAATGAGAAAAAAATGCGTATAGATATGGCAAATGATGCCAAAGAAATGTTCGAAGCCGCCGGTTTGAAAAACATCCGTACTTACGACAATGGCTCTTGGCCTGGTATGGCAATCCACGAAATGGGTACAGCACGTATGGGTAAAGACCCCAAAACATCGGTCCTGAACAAATGGAATCAAATCCACGATTGCAAAAACGTATTCGTAACAGATGGTGCATGTATGACTTCGGCTGCCTGTGTTAACCCATCTTTAACCTATATGGCTTTGACCGCTCGTGCAGCCGATTACGCTGTTTCAGAATTAAAGAAAGGAAATTTGAAATAATGACATATTGTTGAATGAATATTGATTAATCGTGTAATGTATTGCAATAAACAATCAGCAATATTCAATACAAGAAGACCCCCTCAGTAAATTCCACATTGAGGGGGTCTCTTTTTTGTTAATCCGTGAAAAAAGTTTAATTTTGACAAAAAATAAAAGTTATGGAAACATCCGCTATTGCCAAACGTCCTAAACGGGTACAAAAAATTCCAGATAACCTTATTTGGGAAGTGCTTGATGGGAAACCGTTATACCGTCGGGGCTATATGGACGTTGTGAGAAAACTAAAAACCAGAGACGAAATCATGGGAACAAGCAGCTATCAATCGCTCATTACAACTTATCTATCGAAACTTTTAGCTCGTCAACTCGATGATAACATCTATGATTATCTGATAAGTGAACCGGGTATTCATTTAAAATATAAAGACAATATCTCAAACGATATTGCTATTTTCAACCGCCTTAATGCCAATCAAATTACCAAAAAATATGCTGACTACTCACCTAAAATTGTGCTTGAAATAGACATTGATATTGACCCAGCAAGTATGTCCGATTTTGATTATTTGAATACAAAAACGCAAAAAATGCTTGATTTTGGTGTCGAAAAAGTAATTTGGATACTCACGAACAGCCGTAAAGTCATCGTTGCAACACCTAATACGGCTTGGTTGACAATGGATTGGCACAATGATATTGAGATAATAGACGGTATCGTTTTCAATATTCATAACTACCTTTTAGAGCGTGGTATAGAGATTTAGCACCCCCTCAGTATTTTGGTGGCAAAAACATAAAAACTGAACTAACAATAATCATTTAACAATAATTAATTATCAATCTAAAAATATGAATCGTCGAACTGTTTTAAAAACTATGACAACAACCGCTGCCGCCGCTTTCGTTTCTGAAAGCCTCTCGACCCGCCTCGAAGCCACAAATGCTGCGTTGGATCCAGCCATTTCTGGCAAAATCAATCACTCCGCTTGTCGGTGGTGCTACAGCACTATTCCACTCGATGAACTCTGTAAACGCGGAAAAGAAATCGGTTTGGTCGGCATTGATTTGCTGACGGTGGACGAAACGCCAACGGCTCAAAAGTACGGTTTGGTTTGCTCTATGGGACAAATGGATATCAAAGGTTATGGCATCACAAAAGGCTTCAACCGCTTGGAAAACCATAAGGATCTCGTTGAATACTACCAAGACCGCTTGCCAAAAGCAGCTGCTTTGGGTATGAAAAACTTCATCTGCTTCTCAGGCAATCGTGAAGGTTTGAGCGATGTTCAAGGATTGGCGAACTGCGCCGTGGGTCTCAAAAAACTGATGCCATTGGCTGAAAAACTCGGTATCAACCTTGTTATGGAGCTTTTGAACTCCAAAATCAACCATAAAGATTACCAATGCGACCACACCGATTGGGGTGTTGCCTTAACAAAAACCGTTGGTTCAGAGCGTTTTGGCTTGTTGTACGATATTTATCACATGCAAATCATGGAAGGTGATGTCATTCGCAATATCCGTGAAAACCACGAATACATCAAACATTACCACACAGGCGGTGTTCCTGGACGCAACGAAATTGACGACTCGCAGGAGTTGTATTATCCCGCTATCATGAAAGCCATTGTTGAAGTCGGTTTTAAAGGTTTCACAGCCCAAGAGTTTATCCCAAAAAATGCGGATAAATTGGGGTCATTGGAGAAATGTGTTAAAATCTGTGATATATAATGTCTCTTCAACCTTCGGAAGGTTCAAAGCCTTCCGAAGGTTTATTTTGATTAAAAACATAACAAAATGAAAAACCTATACACCCTCGCCTTGGCAATCGTTGCCATACTCTTTATGTCTGCCATAAAATCACCTAAACCGTTGAAAATCATCTTCTTCGGTGATTCCATTACCCAAGCGGGTATCAGACCAGACGGCTATATTGACAAACTGAAACAG
>JAYTMI010000516.1:0-1852 GCA_043728625.1 Saprospiraceae bacterium
ACTTATTAAAGTCATGACAGTATGGGGGAGGAAATTATTTCAACAGAGCATTTTTGTTTTTTGAAACTTCATCTAACCAAATGAGTAAAAAAGTGTAAATTTGCACCGCTTTTGAAGATTTTTTTTTGAAAGCGATGCGTTATATTCTTTGTTTTTACCCTCCCCTCAGTATAAATCGCCATTTTTATTAAAAAATTAAACAAAAATCGCTGAACGATAATGAAAAAAGTTTTGCTCTCCATTGCCGCTACGTGTTTTCTTTTTGCGGCTTCCTCCTTTGGACAATCTGACCCCGTTCTTTTCACCGTTGATGGAAAACCTGTCAACGTTTCAGAGTTCAATTACATTTACACAAAAACCAACGGTACAAAGGCAGATTTTAGTAAAGAATCTGTTATGGAGTATCTCGACCTTTATACCCGCTTCAAAATGAAGGTGGCTCGGGCAAAAGAGATGCAACTCGATACCATTCCTGCACTCATAGAGGAATTGGCAGGCTATCGTCGTCAATTAGCAGACAGCTATTTGACTGACCGCGAAGTGAGTGACAAATTGGTGAAAGAGGTGTATGACCGTATGTTAAAAGACATCAGTGTGAGCCATATTTTGATTAAAATTGATAAAAATGACACCACAAAGGCACATAATACCATCAAAGAGATCCAAGCACGGTTGTCAAAAGGTGATAAGTTTGAAGATGTCGCCAAATCTCAGTCACAAGATGAAACATCGAAAGACAATGGCGGTCTAATCGGCTATTTAACAGCTATGTTACCAGATGGTTTTTACAGTTTTGAAACAGCTATTTATGGTACGTCTGTCGGCAAAACGAGCGGTATTGTGCGCTCACCAATGGGTTATCATATTGTTAAGGTGAATGGGGAACGTTCAGCTCGAGGCGAGATGGAAATAGCGCACATCCTTATCAGAAATAAGAAAGACGGACTTGAACAACCCAATGCTAAAGAACGCATTGATGAAATTTATAAGGAATTGAAAGGAGGAAAAGCCTTTGAAGAATTGGCAACACGCTATACAGAAGACCAAAGCTCTCAATCGAAGGCGGGTTATCTCGGTTTTTTCGGTATCGGTCGTTACGAAGTCGGTTTTGAAGATGCGGCGTTTGCCCTCGCCAAAGATGGTGATTATGCTGAACCCTATCAATCAAGTATTGGTTGGCACATCATTCGGCGCATTTCAAAAAAAGATATTGAACCTTATGATGCGATCAAAAGCCGTTTAAAAGCACGTATTCAACGCGATTCTCGCTACGAATTGGCTCGAGTAGCGATGGTTGAACGCATCAAAAGTGAAGCTCATTTTACTGAGGGGGTCGCTGCGCGCGATAAATTTATCGGTACGTTGGATTCTTCTTTTTTAACTTATGCTTATCGAGTGCCAGAAAATGCGTCTTCAGAAACATTATTGAGCTTTGATGGTAAAGCAACAACGGTAAACGATTGGGCTTATTGGCTTGGCGAAACTGCGAATAAGCGCATCAACTACTCGACTCAGTATAATAATAACGTGTCTGAAGTCGCTAAAAAGCTATATGCCGAGTTTGTTGTTGAAAAAGCCTTGGGTTATGAAGAAACACAACTCGATAAAAAATATCCTGATTTCAAAAATTTGATGCGTGAATACGAAGAAGGTATTTTGTTGTTCGAAGCCATCAAGCAAAACGTCTGGGACAAGGCTTCGTTAGACACCATTGGGCTTGAGAAGTTTTTTGAGCAAAACAAAAGCCGCTACAATTGGGATGAACGAGCTTCGTTGATTTATTATACTATCAGCGATTCGGCAAAAGGAGATTCTTTGAAAATTAGGAAATTTGCGACTAAACATTCACCGC
>JAYTMI010000517.1:0-7962 GCA_043728625.1 Saprospiraceae bacterium
TTTTTCGTCGCTGTCAGGTTTTTCGCCCGTTTATGGCTTGTCGGTTTATGCGGCATCGAAACAAGCGGTTCGGGCATTTACCTTGTCCATTGTGCCAGAGTTAAAGTCAAAAGGCGTTTATGTCTCTGTTATTTGTCCCGATTTAGTGGAAATGGATATGTTGCCCAAAGCCCCAAAGTCGTCTTTTTCTTTTTTCAAAAAGAAACATTTGACCGCTATTGACATTGAAAAAGCGGTGTTTGAACGTGCCTTAAAAGACCATGAAGTAGAAATTTTAGTCCCTAAAAACCGAAGTCTATTGGCTAAAATAGGCAACCTTTTCCCTTCAATAGGCTTTATATTAGCCCGTTTTTTTGAAAAAAAGGAAAAAGATGACAGAAAAAGATGATAATGGATAATGGATAGATGATAGAGGATAGTGGATAATATCAACATCCACTATCATCTATCCATTATCAACTATCCAAGTAATCCTAAAACTTTTATCAAAACCTTTGTTTTTTGATAGTCTAAAACCCTAACTTTGCAGCGAATTTTTCGCTATGCGGAAATAAAATCACCAATTAATTCATAAATCATTGATTATCAAATGACTCTTGAAATGGAAATGCCCACAGTGGCAGAAAAAAAGACAGTTATGAAAATCCACAATTTTAGCGCAGGTCCTGCTATCCTTCCCACATCTGTTATCGAACAAGCCGCAGCTGGTGTACTTAATTTCAACGGCACAGGTTTGTCTGTCCTCGAAATGAGCCACCGCTCAAAAGACATCGTTGCTGTCGAAAATGAAGCAACAGCGTTGGTTAAAGAACTCATTGGCTTGACTGATGATTATGAAGTGGTCTGGATGTCAGGCGGTGCTTCGACGCAATTCGTTTTGGCTGCCATGAATTTACTCGACAATGATAAAATGGCAGTGTATGTGGATACAGGTACGTGGGCAGCAAAATCCATTGAAGCCGCACGCGACTTTGGTACCATTGAAGTCATAGCTTCTTCAAAATCAACAACTTATGACCATATTCCGAAAGGTTGGGTCGTACCTGAAGCTGCTGAATATTTGCATATTACATCGAATAATACAATTTACGGTACGCAATATCAATGGACACCAGAAACAGACAAACCGATCGTTTGCGATATGTCTTCTGACTTTTTAAGTCGTCCGATTGACTTTGCAAAATACGGTATGATTTACGCAGGGGCGCAAAAAAACATCGGTCCTGCGGGAACGACGTGTGTGATTATCCGCAAAGATATATTGGGCAAAGTAGCACGTAAAATCCCTGCTATGTTCGATTATCGCACATTTATCAAGGAAAAATCAATGTACAACACGCCGCCTGTGTTCCCTATTTATGTATCCATGTTGACAATGCGTTGGATTAAAGAAATGGGTGGCTTGACGGCTATGGCAGCACTTAACGAGCAAAAAGCAGCAATTTTGTACAATGAAATTGATGTCAATCCACTTTTCAAAGGCAATGTGGCGGTTGAAGACCGTTCACGTATGAACGTGTGTTTCGTTATGCACGACCGTGCACTCGAAGCAGAATTTGGCAAAGTAGCAAAAGAAAATGGTATTCAAGGCATCGAAGGACATCGTTCAGTTGGTGGTTTCCGTGCTTCGATTTACAACGCTATGCCTGCTGACAGCATCCAATTATTGGCTGACTTGATGCGTGATTTTGCAAAAAATCGGTAATTAGTTATTGGGGATTAGTTATTTGTAAATTAACGTGTAACTAATCCCCAAGAACTAATTACCAATAACTATTTCCTAATAACCAATCCCTAATAACGAATAACTAACATGAAAAAAGGTTCAAAAACCTACTCTATTCTGGCGCATAAATGCCCACGTTGCCACACAGGCGACTTGTATTATACCCCAACCTTTTCGTTTCGTCGCCCATTCGATATGCCTGACAATTGTCCGCATTGCAACCAACGATACAGCCTTGAAGCGGGTTTTTACTACGGCGCGATGTTCGTTTCCTACATTCTGACAGCTTTTTTGATGTTTTCGATGTTTGCTGTCTGCAAATTCCTCTTGGGATTTGACATTCTGCCTTCATTCGTTTCGGTAACGATTGTTATTTTCAGCCTGTATGTCTGGATTTTCCGCACGTCTCGGGCTGTTTGGATTAACTTCTTTGTTGCTTTCGACAAAAAATTTGTTTGAAAGCGTGTTCACATGGATTATTGGAAATAGTTAATCCTGTCCTTTCATAAGTAAATGGAAATTCATAAAATACATAAGTAAAACAAAAATGTGGAATAGTAATAGTATAATTAAATAAAGAAGATATAGATTTGCTATGAAAATTTTAATAAAATGTTGGATAAACTCCGTGATATAGCTATTAGATTTCAGATAGACTCCGATATGACAGTAGGACACGCTACCAAAGTGACCTCTGTTATTAAGGTTTTAACTGAAATGAACAAGTCATTTTCCAACTTCTTAGAAGTTGAGTTTATGAAGAATGAAGACTTTAAAACAGTCTTTTTAAAGAATGACAAGATTCTTGATACACTTAAAGAAGACCTTGAGTTATTGATTGTGGATTTGCATTTTGGTAGTTTTGAAGCAGCCGTAGCGCCTCATTTTTCTGAAAAACAAACGACATTGTTTCGGAATGATGTCGTTGAATGGGAGAAAGATACATTTGATACATATAAAGATTTGATTATTGAAGGTACTTATCACGAATCGAACTATATGCACAAGATTGCCAAAAGATACTCCGAAGAAGAACGGCAAAAGATTTTTCAACCTTTATTTTCGGCTGTAGGTAGTGGCAAAGACTATATACTCAATATTAAAGATAAGAAAGGGAGAACAACAAGAAAATTGGTTCAACCTGTTAAAGAAAAATATGCTTTTTATGTCCCAAAAATTGAAAAAATTAAAGAAGAACCAAATTATGCAACTGTTCAAGCATTTTTAAAGTTGAAAAAGAAAGGAGATTCATTCTCTTTTAATAAACAGAATGTAAAACAAGTTTATTTCGTCGAAGAATTAGCACATGATACATACCCTTTTAAGCCCAATATGATTCAATTTGATAGCTCTGTCTATATTCTTAATGAAAAATTGAATGGTATTGTGGATTATGAAGACAATAGCTACTCAATAAAAAATGAGTTACTCAATATTTACGTTTGGGGCGATACACGAGAAGAAGTTGAATCTGCCTTTGCTTTTAGTTTTCACGCATTATATGAAAATTTTGCTTTAGAAGAAGACAGTAAATTATCCTTAGAATCCAAAGAATTGAAAAACAAACTTCTAAAACTCGTTAAAACTGTATTGTATGAAACCCAGAAAGACTAAAGACATTCAAAAAGTGCTTTTAAAAAAAGGTTTTAAACTCAATCCGAAAAAAGACCATCATCAGTTTTATTATTTGACCGTTGATGATATCAAGCACCCTGTCTATACTTACCTAAGTCTTGGCAAGAAAGAATACAATAAAAATCTAATGGGTGAAATAAAAAAACAATTAAAGTTCAATTCTACCGAAAAAGCTGAAGACTTTTTTGACTGTCCAATGTCTGCCGAACAGTATGTAGATATGCTTATAGAGCAAACAGATATAACTGTAAATGAATAGTTTTGCAACAAATTGGGTTTCACTCATCTCTTTTTATAATTATATCCCCCATTTTCTCTATTTCAAAAGTCATCTCTAAAATACATCAAAATAGCACCAAAAAGCGTAATCAATACCATCAAAATCACAGCAATATTGAGGCTTTTGCGGATATGCCCAACAAAGGCATCTATATCCCCACGGTGTTGCGGGTATTTGGGATAAATTTCTGCTGCCATTTTCTCCTTGTTAAAAATATGGGTTGCGCCAAACTCTACACGCGCATCCACCAATTTGCGGTAATATTTAAACGCTTTGACACGTATATAGATGTTCAAAAACAGCATGGCTGCAAAAAGACCCCAAACGAGGGAAATAAGTATAATGTACATTTTTTAAGATATTAAAATTTAACCGCTCAATGCCCCCCCTCAGTATTTTTCATGCTTTCTGGTTGTTGAAACCTAAAAGCGACGGGCAAAATTAACACATTATTCGTCTCATCGGCTTCTTCGTAAAAATTGAATGGATCAATTTCGATTTTTAAAAAATATAAACCATTGGTTGTATTGGATGGTAAACGCAAATTTTGACCATCATAATGCAAACCATACCAATCAATACCACCTACCGAAATACCTTGCCGATGGGGATCGTCACAACTGCGATACGTCCCAAACCCATAATTGCATAGGCTTTGATCATCGTAATAACGTCCGCGCATATCACATTTTTTGTTTTCTGAATCACAAAATTGCATATCCCACAAGCAGAAACTGGCTTTTCGAGACACGCCGACGACTTGCCATAGGGATGTATCTGGTTGATTTTCAATAGGTTTCAAAAGCGTGAAACGTGCATAATAATCCGCATGAAAGTGGTCATGCCCAGGATGACCATCGTAAGCCATTGTACCAGATGTTCGCATCGTCGTCCCGAGTTGCCCATTTTTGAGGGTATAAATATTTTGTTGAAAAATTTGTCTTGGATAGATGGAGTCATTCGTTTCGTCGCCTTCTTTACAGCGCACATTATGATTTGCAACAGTATCTGAACCACATAGCCAAACATTCGTCCCGGTCAATTCCAAAAGTCCTTCGCCTAAGTTCATCACCCGCACCTCAAACATCAACATGCCATATTTTTTTGTCGAATCGTAGGCAATTTCCCACATATTGGCTGCTGTTCCTTGTTCGGAAACCACTAAATCGGGCAACATTCTGCCATCGGCTCTGGAGCATTTACAGGCTTGGGGATTGGTAAACGAGCAAGGTGAAGCATTCATACGAGCGGGGTTGTCGCTAAAAGTCAAACTGATTTTTTCAAAGACCCCCTCAGTATCCGCCCCTAAATCATGTACTTTCAGTGTCCAATTACCATTTCCATTTTGTCCATTATTGACATTCGACAAGTTCCCATCTGGCTGATATTCACCCGAAAAGGGAGTCTCCGCAGAGGAAATAGGTCCATCAAAACCCCGTTGGGAGAACTCTGCATTTCGGTAGTCTTGTCCATTTTTACCGTTGCGATTGGTTATCCACACAACCGTTCCATCGGGGCTGAATAACTCCACTTTTATATCAGAAATTCGCTTGTGTTTGATAGTCAAATTAACTTTTTCAAGACCAAAAGCGGTATCTATTTGACTTGGTAATCCACTTACAGGAATAGAAAGAATAAGCGGTTCATCCGCTGTATTATGGTCGTGCTCATTTTCTACTTCTCTATCGTCATGATAGATAGGATGGTCTGGAATAAGTATTTGTCCTTCAACAGAGATGATTGTTTGTGCCTCCAAATTATAAAATGACAACAAGAAAACAGCAAAACTTAACACGACTTTGAAAGAGAATAGGTTTGTTTTTTTCATTCAAATAAAACTTAGATAGAATATAAAAATTCATGCTCTGATTTAAAAAAAGCATCAAAAAAACGGGCATCAAAAGACACCCGTTAATCCAAGGATATGTTCAATTTATACAAAATTGCGTTATTAAAATTCCAAAAACCGTTTTTTTTAAGATTTATAACCATTAATAATGCTTTGGAAATCTGCGTTTTCTGCCAATTCAGGTTGCCAACTGAACAATGTCGTATGCTTATCAAAGTTTTCAACTAAAGCTTCGCTCAAACGATACATAGCTTCACCGCGACGACCTAAGGACATCAAGCAAGCGATTTGGCAGTATTCGATTTCAGCCCCAAAAACATAGTTTTGAGCATCTTCAAGCACTGACAAAGCCTTTTTTTCTTGTCCAACACTGTATAAAAAACCAGCATAGCGCAACCAATAGTTAAGGTCTTCCGGAGCTGTAAAAGCCGCTTTGCGGAAGCTCGACAAGGCTTTACCGTACTGCTCCGTTTGCCAATAGGCTTCGGCAATGCCTAAATGATATTCTTCTTTTCGACTATCTATAGCAACTGCGCGGAGATAAACGTCTATCGCTTTTTGCCATTTACCCAAACCTTTATAACATTCTCCGAGATGAAAATAGGTTTGCGCATCATCTGGGTCAAGTTCCAATGACCGGAGATAAAACTGCATAGCAGTATGCAAATTACCCGTTTTTTCAGAGCAAAAGCCTAATTTTTGAAGCAATAGTGCATCTTCATTGGTGTTGAATATAGCACTTTCATATACGTACTGTGCCCGAGCATAGTCCCCGAGTTGTATGTGCAATTCGCCTGCTTCCATATAGGCAGCGCGGCATTTTTCGTCAATTGCAAAAGCATATTCGAAGGCATCAATAGCCTCTTGAAAGTTTTCCAAAGCCTCCTGTGCAAAGCCCAGATTGAGCCATGCCCGCCAATTATAAGCGTTGCGGTCAAGCAAGCGATTGTGAAAATCCACACTTTCAGCATAACGCTGTGAATATTCTGTTGCCCAAATCATTTTTTCATACGCCTCTATATTTGAGCAGTTTAGCGTAAGGCAACGGCGAAGCGAGTCGAACATTTTGGTATATTTACCCAAATCTTCATATAACTGTGCTTCAACCAAATATATTTCAGAGCGCTCCTCCGTAGAAGTCCCTTCTTTCAATTCTGACAAAATATCTAAGGCTTCGATATGTTTGCCATGCAATGCAAGCAGTTCTGCGTGCAAAAGTCCGACATTTATGTGCCTGGGTGCAAAGATTTCTGCCTGTTTAATTGTGACAAGGCTTTCTGCTATCTTATGTTGATTAAGTAACAAATGAGCCTTGCGTAGGTACAAATTGATGCTAAAAGGATGTTGCGCAATAGCATCTTCGACAATGCGCAAGGCGATACGGTATTTACCTTCTGTATCGCAAAAGTCAATCATTTGTAAAAAAACCGTTTCCTCTGTAAAGAGTACCGTTCCTTTTTGTGACATTGCCTCATACCGAGACAGGACTTGTTTAATGTGCATTTTTTGATTAGAATTTAGGTGTTCCATGTGTGGATAGGTGTTTTAGTTTCTATAAAGATAGTTCAAACAAGGGATTGATGCGCCAATGTTTTATTCGTTTTTTTCAGTAAAAAGTTCTGTTTAATTAAATAAATTTTGTATTTTTTAGTACAAAAAACTAACAAACAATCATTTGAACATCTTTTCTTTAATAAATTAAGGAAAAATAATTTTATTTTTATTCCTCTTTTCTTCAAATGGAACATTTTACCTATGAAAAGCACAAGACCTCATTTTTATTTTAAAATATTGTGACTTGTGACATCGTTCCATTTGAAACACGCGCATTTGTCTTTATTTCAACGGCTACACTGGTTTTAATAAAAGGTAAAATTTTGAACCCAAAAATGTTCTATAACTCAATACAAGTTGCGAACTTGCGCTCTATTTGATGAAGTAGCCCCCTCAGTACGCTGCATTTTTTCGCAACGAAGATTTGATTTTCAGTGATTTAGTCATAAAATAGATTTTGATGATAAATGATTATGAAACAGTTGTTTAACTATATCCTTATACTGGTTCTATTTCCTTTTGCACTTGGAGCACAAGTCCAATTCACTGCCTCTGTGGACAGTAAGCAAGTGCCAGTCGGTGAGGTTTTTGAAATAAAATTCACCTTAGACATTGGGCAAGGCGCAAATTTTCGTCCACCCACTTTCGGCGAATTCAATGTGATAAGTGGACCCAATCGCATGAATTCGATGACGATTGTCAACGGCAGTTCGCGCAGCAGCGAGTCTTATAGCTATGTCTTACAAGCAAAACGAGAGGGCAGCTTTACACTCGGTTCAGCCAGTATTGATGTCAAGGGGAAAACCTACACAACTACCCCCCTCAGTATTTCGGTCGAAAAAGGGCGACGCCAAACACCAAACGATGTCAAAAATGGTAAAGAAGAGGTTTTCATACGTGCCGAAATTTCATCGAATA
>JAYTMI010000518.1:0-2968 GCA_043728625.1 Saprospiraceae bacterium
ATTTTCATTTATTTCTTTTGAAATGACTTTTTTTCGTATCGCTCATTATTTCAAAACCTTCGCCATCTATTCTTCTGTTAAAAACAAGTAAAAATCGCACCAATTTAACGTGGTGCCTACGTCTTTATTGCCTTTTTTAACAACCTTAATCCTAAAGACTTGCGACTATTTCAAGCCTTTTATTGCCCCATTTTATTTATTTATTGCCAAATATCCTCATAATAAACTGGCTCTGACACATTTTTTTCTCTCATTTCAAAAAATGCTTTTAATTTTGAAGTTCAATTAGTATTATGAAATCACTATAAAATCAATTTAAGATGAATAAATTCTTTCCAAATATGGAAACCGCCATCATTTTTGTCTTCCTAATTTGCATCGGCTTATGGGGTATGTCGCGCTGTAAAAAGAAAAAAGAAGAAGCCGCTATCAGCACAGCAACAGAAGGCAGTATTAGTCCTTTAGATACGTTGAGTTCGCCCGCAGCATCTCGCGCACGTATCCCGACTCAACCGACTGTAGCGAATACAGCGAATACAGCGAATACGACGACAACCCAAACAATGCTCCCCCCTCAGTATCAACCGTCGCAAGTACCGCTTCCTTCAACACCCACTAATACGCCAACGCCGACTGTTCCAAACAACGTGCCGCCGCAATACAATGTCGTCACCACTTCACCAGCAACCGCGAAGTCAACAACATCTCCCACAGTCACCTCTAAAGGTGTCCCTCAACCTACTACGACTACTCCACCAAGCAATACGATGCTTTATGTGCTTATAAATGGACTAAATATTCGCACAAAACCAGATTTAAAGTCTAAAGTTAAAGGAAAACTAAAACTAAACGACCAAGTTTATTTCCTCGAAGAAGCGACCGAAGAAGCCCAAACCGTCCGCTTGGCAAATGGCACATCGGTCACAAAACCGTGGTTTAAAGTACAAACCAAACGCGGCACTGTGGGTTGGGTACACGGGTCAGGTGTTGACTTTTATAAACGTAAACCAACTGATGGTTTTTAATTTTCAACCATAACAATAAAACTAAACTTGCGTCAAGTTTCAAACTTGACGCAAGTTTTTTCATTTCACTTTTCACTTTTCACTTTTCACTCTCACATGACTTTTCGTTGGAAAATCGCTCAAGCCGCTGAAATCCGTTGGTGGCAACGCTACCTTAAAAACAAACCCACTTTGGATTATACCCTCTGGAAAACCGATTATTGGCAGAAATTACTCGTAGAAATAGGACTTTCTACCTTAAATACTGAGGGGGGTAATCTTACAATCCTCGACGCTGGTTGTGGTCCCGCCGGTATTTTTATGATTTTTAAAAATCAAAAAGTAGATGCCCTTGACCCTTTGCTCGACGAGTACGAAGCGACCTTACCACATTTCAAAAAAACACTTTATCCAAACGTCCAATTTTACAGTCAGCCACTTGAAAATTTCAAAAAACAAAATGCTTACGATGCTGTTTTTTGTCTCAATGCCATCAATCACGTAGCAGACCTTTCTCGCTGTTTTGATATTTTAGTGGCTGCGGCAAAAAAAGAGGGTAAACTCATTGTCTCCATTGATGCCCACAATTTCCCTTTGCTCAAGCACATTTTTCAAGCCTTGCCAGGCGATATATTACATCCTCACCAATACGATTTAGCAGAATACAAAGCGATGTTGACAGAGCGTGGTTGTACAATTGATAACGTCATTCTGAAAAAACACGAATTCATCTTTAATTATTATGTACTGGTAGCGACGAAAAATTGAAAAGAAGACTATAAAAACAACGGAATTTCGACAAAAACGCCGTTTCTTTGCATCGTTTTTTGAAAATTCCTTGTTTTTATGAATATTTTACTGCTCGGTTCTGGTGGACGTGAACATGCACTCGCTTGGAAAATGCGCCAAAGTCCGCTGTGCGAACAACTTTTTATTGCACCTGGCAATGCAGGGACTTCGCAAGTGGGTGAAAACGTGGCTTTACAAGCAACTGATTTTCAAGCAATTAAGTCTTTTGTTTTAGAAAAAAAAATCACACTTGTTGTAGTTGGACCTGAAGAGCCTTTGGTACGTGGTGTCACTGATTTTTTTAGAAAAGATGTTGATTTACAACACGTTATCATCATCGGACCCGCCGCTTACGGTGCGCAACTTGAAGGTTCGAAAGCGTTTGCCAAAAAATTTATGGCAAGACATGAGATTCCAACGGCGCGTTATGCTGAAATTACGGAACATACTGAGGGGGTCATTTTTTTGAAAACGTTACAACCACCTTATGTTTTGAAAGCCGATGGTTTAGCCGCGGGCAAAGGCGTATTGATTATCAATGACTTAGACGAAGCGATAGATGCTTTAAAAATAATGCTCGACGGTCAGTTTGGCGAAGCGAGCCGTAAAGTGGTCATTGAAGAGTTTTTAGACGGCATCGAATTTTCTGTTTTTGCTTTGACCAATGGTAAAGATTATGTGATTCTACCCGAAGCCAAAGACTATAAACGTATTGGCGAAGGCGATACAGGTTTGAACACAGGAGGCATGGGTGCAGTGAGTCCCGTTCCGTTTGTCAATGATATTTTGTGGTCAAAAGTTAATGAACGCATCATCAAACCCACGATAAATGGCTTGCATACTGAGGGGATAGATTATATCGGTTTTGTCTTTTTTGGCTTGATAAAAGTGGGCGATGAACCAATGGTTATTGAATACAATTGTCGGATGGGCGACCCTGAAACGGAGGTGGTTATTCCAAGATTGAAAAATGATTTGGTTGATTTGTTTCAAAAAGCAAGCAACGGCAAATTGTCTGAAGTTAAAATTTTACAAGATGAACGAACTGCCACAACCGTTGTTTTAACCGCAGGTGGTTATCCAAATGACTATAAAAAAGGCACTATTATCCGAAATACTGAGGGGGGCAACGACGTATTGATTTTCCATGCAGGAACAAGAAGTGCTGATAATCA